>NZ_ASZT02000193.1:0-7528 GCF_001006065.1 Sphingobacterium sp. IITKGP-BTPF85 | reverse complement strand
AGTTTGCCGTGAACCGGTAAAAGGCTTATAACCTGACCGATAAATTTATGGTTAAACATATAATTAATAGAAAATGTATAATCTCTGCTCAAAATCGATTGTCGATTCTGTAGATTGTTTAGTGATATATCATATTTATAAATATCTTTATACATCTACAATAACCAAAATTAGTAATCAAAATGGCTAAAACTACCTTAAAAGATATCTCTAAAGCATTGAATATATCAATCTCAACAGTTTCCAAAGCTTTATCAGATAGTTATGAAATTAGTGAGAAGACCAAAAAGGTTGTTCAGGACTACGCTACAAAAATGAATTTTAGCGTTAATAAAGTGGCACAAAGTCTTAAAATCGGGAAAACAAATACTATCGGTGTTATTGTATGCGCGATTAATAATACATTTATAGCAGAAATACTAGACGGAATTCAAAAAGCATCTATAGAAACAGGCTTTGATATCATCATTATGCAGAGCAGAGAAGATATACAGGTTGAGAAATCCTGTATTGAAGTTTTAAACTCGAGAGGTATTGACGGACTTTTGATTTCACCAGTCAGCGAATCATCGAATCTGAGTTTATTGAAAGAATTACAAGAAAACGGAAAACCAATCGTTATTTTTGATAGAACAGTCAATCAATTAAAAACGGATAAAGTCGGTGCCAACAATTTCGACGGGGCTTATAAAGCTACCAAACACCTCCTCGAACAAGGACGTACAAATATCCTTCATATTACAGGACACCAATTAGGTGTTTCCAAAGACAGATTAAACGGATATAAAGAAGCTTTAAGAGAATTTGAAATTCCACTAAAGCCCTATTACTTTATTGAATGTAATATTCAAGATACCGCAATACTTGATAAACAAATCAAAAGCGCCATACAAAAAACACTAAACACAGAACATAAGCTAAATGCAATTTTTGGAGCTACCGATGTCATCACCACAAGAACACTCGGAATTCTAGCAGAACTCGGGATTAAGGTTCCA
The DNA here is from genome assembly GCF_001006065.1 of Sphingobacterium sp. IITKGP-BTPF85. Lineage (NCBI taxonomy): Bacteria > Pseudomonadati > Bacteroidota > Sphingobacteriia > Sphingobacteriales > Sphingobacteriaceae > Sphingobacterium > Sphingobacterium sp. IITKGP-BTPF85. Next base: position 6,530 of record NZ_ASZT02000193.1, on the reverse strand, counting down.
GAAGAAATCGCTGTTATTGGCTTTTCTAATATTTCTATTCCAACGTCACTCAACCCTGCATTGAGCAGAATCAAACAGCCTGCAAGTGAAATCGGACATACTGCAATGAAAAAACTCATTTATCTTATTAAGCGTCCATCACATAACGATTTTGAAACAATCGAACTAGAAACTACCCTGGAAATAAGAAAATCAAGTCTTTTGACTTGATTTTGCACCTCAGTTAGCTTTTTTACTTTTTAAAATAGGCAACCGCATTGTGATAACAAATATCCGCTATAACCTTTCCAATCATATCGACATCATGCGGAAGGTACCCCTTGATGATATCTTCTGCAAAAATATTAGCAAGCAATCTTCTAAAATATTCGTGTCGAGAATAAGACAAGAAGCTTCGCGAATCGGTTAACATCCCAATAAAACAACTGATCAAACCATAATTAGAAAGTGCATTTATCTGTTCTGTCATACCATCCAACTGATCCTGATACCACCATCCTGAACCAAATTGAATTTTTCCCTTCATATTCCCGCCCTGAAAATTACCGATCATTGAACCAAAAACAGCATTATCAGCAGGATTAACATTATATATGATTGTCTTGGCCAATTGATCCTTCGTATCGAGATAATTAAAAAAATCTGCCATACGATCAGCTTGAGGGTAGTCCCCAATAGAATCATATCCCGTATCAGCACCCAAAATTGTCAGCTTCCCTTTATTTGTATCACGCAACGGACCTAAATGAAATTGCTGCGCCCAATTTTTTGCATGGTACTTTGAGCATAATTCACTTAAAACATAAAAAACAAAGCTATCTTCCACTTCCAAAACTCCAGTATCATCTCCATTGATCACGCGAATAAAAGTAGAATTCACTTCCGCTAAATTAAATGCCCCTTTTTTAGGCAGATATTTCAACCCATGATCTGAAGCCACACAACCCAAAGAGTCAAAATAATTAATTCGTTCATCAAGTGCTTCTAATAAAGAATCCAAGTGGTGTATTTTTATTCCGCTCACATCGGATAGTTTTTGCACATAAGCTCTAAATACATCTCCTTTCGATAACTGAAAAACCTTATCTGGGCGAAACGTCGGAAGTACTTTTGTGTTAAATTCAGTATTTAAACTTAAAGCCTTATGAAATTCCAGACTATCAATTGGATCATCAGTTGTTCCCACCATCTCAACATTAAAATGGTTCAAAAGTCCCTGAGTACTAAAACTCGGTTCCTTCAATTGTTCCCTTGTTTGTTCATAAATAGCATGTGAACTTTGAATGTTGAGGAATTTGTTAATTCCAAATGGATTCTTAAGCTCCATATGTGTCCAATGATACAGCGGATTTCTCAATGTTTGAGGCACAATCTCCGACCATTTTTGAAATTTTTCAAAATCAGAAGCTTCTCCTGTAATATATTTCTCTTCAACTCCCAAAGTTCGCATAGCACGCCATTTGTAATGGTCACCATAGAGCCAAATTTGAGCAAGATTGTCAAACTGATGATTATTGCTAATCTGATCAGGGGGAAGATGATTATGGTAATCTATAATAGGAAGATCTTTTGCATAATTATGATATAGCTGTTGTGCAATATCCGATTGCAGTATAAAATTATGATTGATAAAATCTGACATTCTTTTTTGTTTATTGACCTAAAATTCCATATTCTAATCCCCTGAGTTCTGCGAGCCCTCTCAACCGACCAATTGCAGAATATCCAGGATTCGTCTTCTTATTTAGATCATCCAACATTTGATGACCATGGTCAGGTCTAAAGGAAATAGGTCTGATTCGATTTTGATTTTCAGTGATCAAAATTTTCATCACAGCATACATATTTACATCACCATCTAAATGATCAGCTTCAAAGAAACTTCCTAAAGTGTCTTTCTTTACATTTCTCAGATGCGAAAAGTAAACTCTTTCTTTAACAGCGTCCAAAATGGATGCAACATCATTCGACTGACTAGCACCAAGAGAACCTGTGCAAAAGCAAATGCCATTAAACGGCTTATTAACACCTTCAAGTATTGCTACCAGATCAGATTGATTGCTCACAATACGTGGAAGACCTAAAATTGGATATGGCGGATCATCGGGATGTATAGTCATTTTAATCCCCTCCCGTTCACAAACGTCACTTATCGATGACAGGAAATGAAGCAAATTATTTAATAATCCCGTTCGACCAAGCTGACCATACACAGCAATGCTGTTATTCAGGTCCTGTAGTGTAATATCATTTTCTCCAGGGATTCCCATCAAAACAACTTGTTCTAACGCATCAAGATCTTGCTGTGAATAAGAAGAAATTTTTTTTCAACTCCTTCCAACATCACTGTTGTATAATCCTTGACTGCATCTATTCGCTTTAGAATATGAATATCAAATACGGCAAGATCAATCCAATCAAAATACAAAGCTTTTGAACCATCTTTCATCAATAGATCTAATTGTGTTCTGGTCCAATCTAAAACAGGCATGAAATTATAAGTAATGATCTGAATTCCACATTTCGCTAAATTCTCCAAAGACATCACATAGTTTTCAATATAATATGCGGCATCATTGCTTCCTGTTTTTATCGCCTCATGCACTGGAAGACTCTCTACGACCGACCAGACTAATCCACTATCTTCAATAATTCTTTTACGTTCTAAAATATCTTCGACAGGCCAAACATCGCCATGGGCAATATGGTGCAATGCCGTTACAATACCTGTCGCACCAGCTTGTCTTATATCATCCAAGGAAACGGGATCATTAGGCCCATACCATCTCCAAGTTTGTTCAAGTTTCTTCATACCTTAAATTTATTAAACCCCACACCATGCGTTAAACCCGCCATCAACAAAAATCGTTTCACCAGTAACCAAAGCAGAAGCATCACTTAATAAGTAGACTAAAGTTCCCTTTAGTTCATCTGGCTCTCCTAAACGTTGATAAGGCATCGCATTAATAAATTTCTGCGCCCGGTCGGAATATGTACCATCGGGGTTTATCAGTAGATTTCGATTTTGCTCTGTTAAAAATACCCCTGGTGCAATTGCATTGACACGTACCTTATCACCGTATCGTAAAGCTAATTCAACAGACATCCATTTCGTGTAGCCATCTACACCGTGTTTTGCAACCGTATACCCCAAAACTCTAGTTAATGGTCTACTTGCTGCAAGTGAGGAAATATTAACAATAGAACCCTTACCAGATTCAGCTATTACACGTCCAAAAATATGTGTCGGAATAATTGTTCCATTCAAATTAAGCTCAATTGCTTTCAGCGTATCTCTTATATCATGGTCAAAAAGATTTTGTTCAGGCTTTATTGTTGCTCCAGCAATATTACCGCCAGCGGCATTGACCAAACCGTCAATCGTACCCCATTTCGCTATTATTTCATCCTTAGCCCTTATCACGTCCTCTTCGTTCAAAACATCTACTTGTATTGCTAATGCCTCAGCACCTTTCGCCTCAATAGCCTGGACTCGTTCTTGGAGTTTTTCTTTATTCCTACCCAGTACTGCAACCTTTGCACCAGCTTCAGCCAAAGCATCTACAAAAGATTTTCCTAGAACTCCAGTTGCACCGGTAACCACAACAACGTGATTGTTCAATGAAAATTTATCCAATATCCCCATTTTATAATTGTTAGATTTAAAGTTACCAATTTTATGAAATAATTAATTCCTAAAGAAACATCCTTATAACTTTATTTACTCAAACGTTTTCGAAATTATAGACACAATCAATACAGAAATACAATTATTTATACTACTTTCGAAAAGTAAACTAATAACTTATGGATAAAAACACAGTCCTTTGCTTCGGAGAGATTCTTTATAGATTACAAGCAAAAGATGAATATTTCTTTAATGATGACCAATCGGTAGTCTATTCCTATCCAGGAGGATCAGAAGCGAACGTTGCTGTTGCTCTTGCCTCGCTATCAATACCGACTACTTACGTGTCTGTTGCTCCTGATCACTCTTTAACCAAGGAGATTTTAAACACACTCAATCACAAAAACGTCGATACCTCCAAGTTTATATTTGGTGGCGAACGCTTAGGTTCTTACATATTGCAATCGGCAAATGGTTTAACAAGCGGAGAGGTAATATACGATCGTAAGTACTCGTCATTTTCCACACTTAAAGCGGAAGATATTGATTGGGATGAACTATTTACCGACTGTTCATGGTTTCATTGGACAGCCTTAACACCTGCATTAAACGAGGAATTAGCGCAGCTCATGCTAACAGCATTGAAAATAGCGCAAGAAAAGAAAATCACCATATCTGTCGACCTCAATTATAGAAGTAGGTTATGGCAATATGGAAAACAGCCTCTAGATATTATGCCTACATTAGTTTCATATTGCGATGTTATTATGGGAAATATTTGGGCTGAACACAAAATGCTTGGAACTTCTATTCATGAGCAGTTGGTCAGAAATACCTCTTGCAGCGAATATTTCGACTATTCCAGTTTAGTTGCTCAAGAAATATTTGAAAAATATCCGAAATGCAAACATATCGCTAATACGTTTAGATTTATGGACAACCCTAAACATAATCTATTTTACGGTACATATCATAGCCCTGCAGAAAATAAAATAAGTACTATTTTAGAGACAAATGACTTAATTGATCGTATTGGTAGCGGAGACGCTTTATGGGAGGTCTAATTGCTGCTATTTATGAAGGTAAGTCTGCTCAAGAAATTATAGACACTGCGACCCAACTCGGATTCAAAAAACTATTTAACAAAGGTGATTTCATCAATTTATAATAATCAACATGCATACTATCCTATCCAAGATTGAAAGTTCTCCCATTATCCCCGTCTACTATCATGACGATATTGACCAATGTATTGCCATTTTAACATCATGTTATAATGGTGGAGTTCGCGTTTTCGAATTTGTCAATAGAGGTCCTGAAGCGCATAACAACTTAAGGCTCTGCTTAAATACCGCGATGACAATTTCAAAGATTTAAAGCTAGGAATTGGAACCATTAAAACGAAGCAACAAGCCTTAGATTTCATAAATATAGGAGCAGAGTTTATTGTTAGTCCTATTGTGAAAGCAGAAATTGCAGATGTGACCTTAAAAAATAATATACTTTGGATACCGGGTTGCATGACGCCCACTGAAATTTCAGTTGCTGAAGAATTAGGTGCACCATTAGTAAAACTTTTCCCCGGTGATGCCTTAGGAGCAAATTTTTTGAAAGGTATCAAGCCTCTATTTCAATCATTGAAATTTATGCCTACAGGTGGTGTATCATTAGATGAAGAAAATCTGTTAGCGTGGTTCCAAGCTGGAGTATCAGCAGTAGGTATGGGATCAAAGTTATTTAATGGCCCGACAGAATCAGAAGAAAATAATTATATTGAAAATAGATTACAAAAAGCTTTTCAGTATATTGAAAGCTTAAAATAGAAAAATAAAAAAAGCTCTAACTTTCGTTAGAGCTTTTTTTGTCGGGGTGGCAGGATTCGAACCTACGACCTCCTCGTCCCAAACGAGGCGCGATACCGGGCTACGCTACACCCCGAAAAGGTATCACCTTTTGTTTTATTGTGATGCAAATATACAGCGAATATTAGTAATGTCAAATTTATTTTTCACTTTACACAATAAAAGACTGATTAGCTGACAAATAAATTTCAATTAACCAAAAAACAATCTCATATTTAAGGTGATTGATAGAATAATCTGCCTCTCCATGGTCTAAATCGATAATTTTTTGGAACCTGTTTCTTCTCTAAAGAATAGCTTTTATCAGTCCATTCGCTATTACAAATGCTTAAATTGATTTCAAAAAAACAAAAATGAGTAAGTATAAACCTTTAAACTATATAATAAATTTCAATATTTTTGATTAGTTGAAAAGAGATTTACGTTCATTTTCATTCCATTTATCCTGAATAGATGTGCTATGTCTAGTTCTAAATTAATTGTGTATTTCGCCGATTTGCACTCATTCAGAAATCCTACTGATTTCTGAATTACACAAAAGTAGCAACCATATGTTTGAGCTAATTAATTTTAAAATCTAGGTTGAATTTCGATCAATTTTCAGGCTTGTAAATCCTTTTTCAACAGACGTAACTACATAAGTAGCTTAAATTCTAAAGGCAATAAATTCTTTAAAAGAATACAAATAGCTCACAGCTAGTGTTTTATAGATTATATAGCAATGAACAATCATTTACTAAATTTCTATTTATTGAAATATTCAAGATTACACCTCTAATTAATGAGTTCTTAAAGAAGCAAATTAGACCAGTGAAATAATTCGATTATTTAGAGAAAACATGAAAGTACTTTAACTGGTTTAAATGTGTTAAAAATTAGAGATTGCAAGATACGGAGACATTATGCTTGTCCGATAGGAAGAGGATGTAGAAGCTGAATAGGTCAAATGCTGAGCATGAAGGGCCTGCAGAAGTTACTGAAAGGATCGGAATAGCTATGTTCTCAGCATAAAAAAGGTCTAAACACAAAAAAGCCTCTGC
>NZ_ASZT02000192.1:0-7640 GCF_001006065.1 Sphingobacterium sp. IITKGP-BTPF85 | reverse complement strand
TTCTGTCTGAGTGAAACGAGGTTAAATTCATTTAGCTATTTAAGGTGAAATAGCATAGAGAAATACAGCCTTGATTTATGGATTCATGTCTGTTGTTTTCGGCATCCATGGTCTCCCTACGGTCGGCTTTTGATTACTTTTTATCAAGAAAGCTCTCGAAGAGACTCTTGATTACCTCGTTAAATCAAATCATTAACGAAAAAAGTAATTCGCCCAGTGCCTGCGACAGAGGCACAACACCACTTTTTTTACTTCGTCACTACAACACAGCCGAAGGATTATCCAAAAGGCCTAGTATTCCGACTGCGTAATTTCACCGATGAAGAGGCGTTAAAAATGAATTTCTGTTTGAGTGAAACGAGTTTAAATTCATTTAGCCTATTCGAGGTGAAATAGCATAAAGGAATGCAGCCTTGAGTTTTGGATTCGTGTTGTTTTTTTGGTATCCATGGTCTCCCTCCGGTCGGCTTTTGATTACTTTTTATCAAGAAAAGTAATTCGCCTTGTGCCGGCGACAGAGGCACAAAACATATTATGTTACTTCAATAAACACATGCCCTTTGAGCATCATTTCCACCAATTTTTCGTAGAGCTTTACATATGCCCTTTGGGACTGATAGATTTCATAATCACCATCTAATAAAGCCATTTTATTTCCGACCAGCACACATCCGGAGGTATCTCCGATATTATTGCCGATATGGATATAGACATAACTAAAATTTGGTATATCTAGGATCTCGATCATGCCACGGTGCAGCTCAGGGAATCTTTTGCGGTAGCGTGCATTCATCGCACCGTAAGTATTGAAGCCAAGCCGGTATTTACCAGACGGAATTGCGGTGCTTCCTTTAATTTTATTTTCCCGCACAGCATCTTCCAGACCGTAGCCGACAAATTCGCCATCGAGGTATAATTCAGACAAGGTACTTTCCTTCCCCTGTTGAGTACGGATTAATGTTAAGTTCATCGTTCATAAGATTTAGAGATTAGGGAAGCGAACCAGCGGTTCACCTCCCTAAAAACAGATGTACAGGTTACGCTAAAACAAGTTCGCCGAGGTAATAACTCAACGAAGTTTTGATGCCATCACGATGCCCCGTGAAGATCCATCCTTCCAAAGTATCACCCGAATAGCTCACCGGTAAAGGCAGCGATAACGATGCATCCAACCGGGTTGCCGATTCCATGATACTGAAGAAATTCTTCGTTTTATTGTACATGAGCAACACGACCGAATCATCCGCAAAAGCGTTGAACTTATTGATTTCCGGAGACCAGGAAATCTCCAGTTCACCCGCATTGATTTCCGCCCATTCTACCCCCATTAAATTGGAGAGCGCACCTTTGGAGATCACCACTTTCGAGTAGTCAATTTCCAAACTCGGATAAGTTCCTGTTATTCCATTGTTAAGCAAAAACTGCAATGCTTTGTTGTATCCTGTAGCTTTGCCCTGCAGTTTATCCGAATACCCCAGGTTGAGCACATCTTTGATCGGCGAAAGAAAAGCAACCGCCAAAGCAAATTTTGTACGCTGTTCCATCTGACCAACCGTAGCCTTTTTACCTGTGATTTTTGGTAGCGATTTGACATAATCTACGCTTCGCCACGAACTCCCTACGACGCTGCCCACTTTACCTGAATACGCGCCTACAATACCTTTTAAAAATCTTGCCATTGTGTTAATTTTAAACTGTTTACATGATGACCTGCATGCCGGTCGTTACTGATATCGAGAACTAAAGTAGAGGCAAAAACAAGGAAAAAAGAGTAATGATCGTGTATGATAGCAGATGAAAGGAAGCCCTATCATTGCAGATCAAAATCTGCCGTATTAGGACAAGAAAAGAAATCAAGAATGGTGGTCCTTCGAACCAAGTTTGGTATTAAATGCAGACTGAATCGGGATAGATTCGACAATTTATCGGCAGGTGTTTGGCAGTTCTTCGGCAACTTGTCGAAGCCCAGTCGAACCGCTGTCGAAGCCTACCCGAGCAAGTCTCGAACCTGTCTCGAACAGCAGTCGAATCGCTCTCGAACAGCAGTCGAACCATTCCCGAACAAAGGTTATAAAAAAGTAATCTGAAATGATAGGTTGAGAGTCCAAGAATAGATCATTTTAGATCATCTAAACTCATCGCCCTTCTTCCAATTGCAGATTCCATTGAAGTATGTAATCTAAGATTTACCTTCAGTAATCAATACTATAGATTAATATTTGTGAAAAAATTGAAAATAATTCTCAACAATTTCACTATATATTATGGTGATAATTAAAATCTGACCAGAAAATTATACCTTCCTAAAAACTCAACCTTCCTCTTCTTATCACAGTCCCATTAAAGTATGGAATCAACTATTTATCCATCAGTAATCAATACTACTAGATAATATTTGTGATTAAATTGTAAAATTATTATTTATAATTTCATTGCATTTAATATCACTGTGGTAGTAAAGTCGACAGAAAAGACTTACACCTTGAGTAAAACCTTTTTTAATCATTATGAGCGAACCTGTAAAAAATAAATCTAAAATGTCATCAACAGACAGTTTAATACTTTGTTTAGCCAATGAAATTTATCGAGACGGAAAAACATGCCAGGTATATGTTCAAAAATAGCGATACTTCGGCAGAAGAATCGCTGGTAAATAGTTTAAATTTAATGCAATTTTATGAGTATTTGCAACAATTTGAACACCATTAAGACCGATAATGTGAATTATTAATATTATTTGCATAATATTGCACATATAAAAACAAGTTATGATGAAAATTAAATTAGTAACAAAATGCTTAGTTGCATTCGCTACAATTGCGATGCTATCTTCGTGTAATGGGGACAACAGGGTAACGCAAAACACCCTGACTGAAAAATAACAAAAGGAAGGATGGCAGCTATTATTTGATGGGAAGAACATTTCTCACTGGCATATTTACAATCAGGGTTCTAACCATTCGGCCTGGGTGATCAGAAATGAAGAATTATACTGCGATCCTGAAAGTAATGCTCAAAAAGGAGATTTACTGTCGAATAAAGAATATTCTGATTATGAATTACGATTTGAATGGAAACTTGAAAAGGAAGGAAATAGTGGTGTATTTGTAAATGTACAAGAAAAAGAAGAAATCCCTCAAACCTGGCAATCTGGGCCTGAATACCAATTATTGGAAGACTCGCACGCAGACATGGTCAACCCGCTAAAACGTCCAGGTTGCTTATATACCTTTACGCCACAAATGAATTTTGTAAAAACTCATCACCGCAGTGAATGGAATCAATCGAAAGTAATACAAAAGGGTGGCATATTATCATTTTATCTGAATGACATACAAACAGCAGAAATGGATCTGAACAGCAAGCGTTGGAAGGATATGGTGAAGACCAGCAACTTTAAGGATTATCCGGAATTTGGAAAACATATCAAAGGAAAGATCGCATTACAAGATTGGTCTAGAGGGGTTTCTTTTCGAAACATAAAAATTAAAGAACTATAGAGATCAAGTATCAACTAAAAAATCCCTATTCATGGTGAATAATAACCTTTTAACTGAGACAGACTCCCTATCACTGAATATCAAATCAGCACATAGCAACTTGAAAATAAAGCATTTCAACACTCTTGTTGAAATGCTTTATTTTTACTTAAAAAGAAGTAATTCCAGATCAGATCCGTCCTCTTCTTCTGCCCTCCTCCAGTTGCTGTGACAAATCTTCTTTATAAAAATAATGGCGCTTTCCTTTTCTCCGCGGTATCAGTTCTCCCTGCCGCACCCAACGGTAATAGGTTGCAGTTGAAATATTAAGAATTTCAATCACCTGCTGGATATCCAATAGTTCGGGATGTTGAGATTCCCCCTTTTCAGCTTGCGCTTGATACTGTGTTTGGACAGGTAAGGATCCGTTTACCCGTCGAGAAGATTCTTCCAGCAAATTGATGATGATTTCCAGATACTGGCAGATTCGTTTCATTAAACTTAACATAAAAAAAAGTGTAAATGCCCGGTACCGGATCCATGGATTCATAAGTCAAGATTGCAAAACTTACAAACCCATTACCTGAAGCGATTGAACAATTAGTTTTATCGCTGCTCAATCTGAACGAAAAGTATCGTACAATCTTGAAGCATCCATTTTCAGCAAGCGATCATATTCCCAAAATTTTTCAAAATTAGGTCGCAGCCGTTCGGTTTCGAGCAACTCATCTATGTGTTTTGTATCCAGATTTTCATCCAGCTGAGTTCTAAAAAAACTGATCAGTTCAACCCGTTTTATCTTACTTCCTTTTATGACGGGAAGCATATTTTTTTTACAGTAAAGCATATTCACAAAAGCTTTATTGTTTAATTTGACGATCCACGGATTATTTAACAATGCCTCAACAGCTTCATTGGGCAATAGCCATTTTTTACCGTTAGCATAAATACCAAAATAGACTGTTTCAACCCGTTCAATGATAATCAGCTCAAGCACAAATCTAGTATGATCCGGTAATGGATTCTTCCAAAAATTGCGTTCGCAGATATACTGCAGAAGTACATCTACGCTACGTTCTTCAAGCCACAGCAGAGGCAGTTCATCACGGCCGCTATGTAACGGCATTTCCGTTACCTGATCTTCCAGTTTTTCGGTCTTTTCCCGCAGCTGTTCTACTTCAAAGCTCAATTCCTTATTTTCAATCCGCAACTGCTGTGCTGCTTGATCATGTTCATGTATGTTGGCAATTAATTTATAATACTGGCTCTTGACGGCCTGTTTACGGACCAACAGATCTGTATTCTCTGTTATTAATTGCTCTTTTAAATCAATCAAATTATGATTGACAGATTGTAACGAATGGTTCTCTTTCTGCAGCTGCTCCAATTTCCAAAAGAAAAAAGAGTACGCTCAGGCTCAAAGAACAAATAGAGGCAATACAAAAGCAAGGGTATGATGAAAAACCAAAAATCAGCGGCGAAGTACGCTTTTGAGAACAGAGAAGCTGTCGATCTGCCTACGACCACCGTGTACAGTAACAGCATATGAAAGCCCCATACCAATCCTGCAGTCATAAATAAAAAGAGAGGAAGTGTCGACCATAACGGTCTTTTCTTTGTGCCTTTAGAAAAAGTAAACAGTCGATACTGTACCCAGGAGATATAATACAGATAGAGAAATGTCAAGGGGATTGTAAAAAGGATCGTCAAGACCATAACCGGTTTTTTCAGACGGTACATCGGTTCAGGTAAAGCACTACCAAGATTAATCAAAAAAGCAAAAATAATAATACCTAACACATAACAAATCGTATTAGGACTCGATTTTAAAATTCGCATCAAAAATATTATAAATGGTTTAGGAAAATAAGTTTAATAAAACGATACAATATATAAATATAGCACCTTATTTTAAATATAAAAAATAAGACTGACAGCTTTTTAAATCAAAATAAATCCTTGTAAGCATGAAAGTTAATTTAAAAAACCTATAGGTGATAAAAATAAATGTTCCCAAACGGGAACATTTGCGAAAAGCAACCTAAAACACTCTTGACGACATCATTAAATGTGTTTTTATTTGTAGTTCATTAATAACCAATAAATATTGTCATGAAAAAAAATTTTGATAATCAAGGCGTAAACGCGTTTCAGATTGAAGTATTTTCTTTAAGTTCCATAGCCCGGCAAGCCATCATTAACCTTGCACGGACAGACCTCGCTACACTGTTATTGGACAATTTCTATCTAGATATCAGCCAGCAGGTTTACGTTTCCAGTATGACCCTCCAATTCAAAACAGAACTTGGAAATAAAATTGCCGAGACTTGGGAAGCAGGGCTACATGTACACTTTCAGAAATACGCTGCTGCGAAAGATGAACATATTAAAGATCTCATTGTCCTTGATCCCAATCTGATCAACAATGATATTTCAGAAACAGATAGCGAACAGCCCTTGGCATTCCGATTACCCATTTCCATCACGATCAGATATCGCCAGTAATAGTTTTAAAAAAAAGAAATATTGTTCCGATCCCAATCCCTTTCTTTAATTCCCAAAATTAGACCTAACTATGAAAACGTTATTATGAACTTGTGGGGATAGAACCAAAACTGACCGAATACCCAGGTTCGGTCAGCGATGGGACTATTCATCTTCCAGGCGCGCAGACCCGTCATTGGAAAGCCGACGGCACCGCTATTCAGGAAGAGATCCTTTATACGCTGGTGGGCACCGTCTATTGCTATTATTTTCAAATCGATCAGCCTACCCAGATCCACTTTGAGACAAAAACTCCATTCGTCCAACTCTACCATATGATGGACATCAAAGGAAAAGGTACGCTCACACAGCGATGCAGTGCACAGACATTCCCTTTACTGGATGGCCGTGGAGTATACCTGTATACACCAAAAGACCTGTACACGCTCCATCTGGAAAGAGGACATTACCTCATCTACGGTTTCTGCTTCCACCCCGAGATCTTGTTTGCTGCAGACAGCGGTGAACCCGAATTTATCCGGCCTCTGCTCGATGCCTTTCAGCGGCAGCTGCCCCATCTGGTCGCGAGTATAGACTTCAAAGCCGGTCTGCAGACCCATGAGAAGCACGTTGAACTGTACAATATGCTTATTCAAGGCAAAGTGTGCAAAGCGCTGTGTATTTTACAGATATTGCAGGCACTCTTTGATCTCAGTATCCGTAAGATAAGACATGTTTATGAGCAGCACCACCCCAATCGTATGCTGGTCGATAGTGCCCGGGATATGATAATCAATCATTTCCAGACCAAGGAAGATGATATCACGCTGACCGAAATTTCCGGCAAGCTCAAATGTGCACCAAACTATCTCAACAAATTGCACATCGTGCATTACGGCACCAATCTCAATACTTTCAGGAAAGAAACCCGTTTGAATAAAGCTAAAACACTTCTACCGAACAATAAAATTCTCTATGTTGCACTGACATGCGGTTTCAAAGATCAGGGTTCATTTTGCCGTTTTTTTAAACGGGAGACCGGTTATACACCACAGACCTATCAAAAAAACAAATAAAACCGATCCGGGCAACTCATTTGACCGATTAGGTTAACTTCCCCGCCCCTATACTCCCCTATCTTTGAGTAAGATAACCAAACAGGAAATAAAAAGAGGTATCATAATTTAGGTTTATAATTGGTTGCGATCTCCGGCTCCCAGGGAGCTGGAGATTTTTAAAAATCTAAAATAGGAACAGCAATAAGAAATACCAATACCGAAGAAAAACAAAAATTACAAACATGAAAATCCAACAACAGACAGACCAAGTCGGATATCCAGATCGGTTACCACATCATCCGCGCCGTGCGAGCTTAGAAACAAGCTGCCGATCATCAGCATACCGCTGTAGGGTTCGCGATCAACTTGCGCTGGGTAGCAAGGTCCGCTTGGAACGTTGTTGTTATTCAGAAGTATTAAAAGATAGCAAATTCTCCGGTTATAGAAGCATTAGTGCAGCGCTCTAAAGTGCGTACATTAAAAACAAGCTGAAAATCATAATAAGCTATTAAAGCAACGATATTATGAATAGATAGTAAAAGAGTAAAAGGAATATAGGTTAATATATAAATAATAATGTCATGATTAACAATGCAGGTATTAAACAGTACCGTCGCAA
>NZ_ASZT02000191.1:0-7825 GCF_001006065.1 Sphingobacterium sp. IITKGP-BTPF85 | reverse complement strand
AAAATGCCATTATCTTAAATAAATAATGACATTTTTTTATATAAAATTAGTTTATTCGCTATTTCTGGAGGAAGAGTTTTTACTTAGCATCGAAGACTTTCGTTAAGTCAACAAGTTCAAAGTTTTTATCGACTTCAAAAAACTGTCTTAAGATGGCCGCATGTCCACTACCAACAAGAACCAAAATAGTTTTTGTATGAGGTTTTAATTGATTCTGAATATTAGCGTACATAATCAAATTCCTCTTATACCAGTCAGTAACGAGATTTGAACCAAAATAATCTTTATTGACCATCACTTTATTCGCAAATGAAATATAAAAACCAATGTTTTTATCCAAGTTGGACTTTTGATTTATACATAAAAATATATCACTTAGACTGATTTTTTCTAGGCAGTTATCCGATAGAGAAGCATTAAATTTACTAAACTCTTCTTTCAAAGTTGGATTTGAATTTACCTCTTTTAATAAAATATCAAATCTCATTTCTATCAGACTATCAATAGGATATAATTCTTGGTGTTCTAATTTTTTCGCTAATCTATAACCTAATTCAAAAGTTTCACCTTCGGAATAATATTTTTTCAATCGTACATTTTTTACTGTATCTGTGAACTTATGATATTGATCTTTTAAATATGATTGATAATTTGCATTCAATTCGTTCTTTTTGTTAAAATTACTCTCGACAAATATTTGATCGGGCTTATAAGCAGATGCCTTTATTTTATTCGTAATTTCTTCTAAATCTTGTTGGTTTTCTTTAGATAATATATTTCTGTCTTTTTGTTTGATCATATCATTTCCAGGATTATTAAAGTGATAAGTTCCTAATAATATGACTTTTACTTTTTCTTGAGCCGATACAAATGAGAGTTGAAAAATTAAGAGAAATAAGGTGAAGTTAATTTTGCCCATGTTTTTTTATATTTATTTAAGTTATTGATTTTTTGCAAATATATAAAATCACTTTCTTGCTAAATAGAAAAAGGGTAAAATTTATTAGGTAATTGAACCCTTTTTCGATCTGGAAAGACCTGCTCATGAGATTATAGATTTTTAATGTAAACAGTAAATCTGAACAGAATGCTTACAAAATGTCATCAATGGACAAAGCCACTCCTAACGGAATGGCTTTTTAGATTTTCATTTTTTCTAGCAGTTAACTAACTATTGCAAATGCACGAATGCTTAGACTTGCATGAATGCGTTGTTACCATTATCATTTATTTAGAAAGATGCGTTATTGGCGTTAGTAAAACCTTACGGAATTCAACTTCAGCACCTTCAGCTTGAAGCGCAATCTGCCCGCTGTTTGCGGTACAGTCGTAACCTTCATTTACAAGGTCACCATTCACCCATACTTTTATCTTTCGGTCTAAACACTCAATTCTCATGCTGTTCCATTCACCAAGCGGTTTCTCCGATTTATCGGTAAGATTCAAAATCCGACGTTTTTTATCTTCTGTAATACCCCATTCAGCAGGGTCACCCCGACGCTCAACCATATTTGGTACTTTAATATCCTCCACAATACACCAAAAGTCTCCCGCATTTTCATGCATCATCTGTACTTCAATAGATTTTGGAAACATTCCATAAAGCGCGCGTGGAGTAGAGGCATGCACCAATACACCGCAGTTCCCTGGTTTTCCTGCAAAACGGTATTCGATATCCAGACTATAGTTTTTATACGACTTATCGGTTATAATATGGCCATTAGGATTACCCATACTTACTAGCATCCCATCTCTGACAAGAAAAGGACTTTTTACAGTCGTGTTTTTGTCCATTTCAGGAACATCGATATGCCAGCCTGTTAAGTCTTTGCCGTTAAATAGGCTTTTTGATTGCGCACACGAAGATAGAGAAAACGCTAAGCTGCTGACAATAAAAAGAGCAGAATAATAAAAGTTCATATTTGGTTTAGGTTTGAATGATTATCGTTAAAACAAACATACATAATAATTTTCATAGGAATAAAATAGAAATATTAGTTTTTACTTAATATTTTGAAAAAACTAACTCCAATAAAATATCGGTTCACAGTCCAAAAAATCGAAGATCTGAAGGTTTCTAAATCTGATCGTAAAATAAGAATTAGTTTTGTTTATAAAAGTCATGAAAATGATGGATTTACATTGAAATCTCGCAACTCAATCTATTTAAAAACCACTAGGTCTGGGGAATGAATTTGGACTTTCGATTAGTTTAAGTTATGATCTTTTGGAACTTTTGCACCCATCTCCACTTTAGCGGAAAATACCAAAATTTGAATTAATATTGCAATAACAATTAGGATCACGATTTCGATGTAAGACATTAATCTACTTCTGCTCGTCATACTGATTACTTCGTCCAGCTTTACTTTTCCTTCCTCCAATTGAATCGAAGACAATGTTTCTAAAGTTTGTCGTGCTTGTTTGCTGATCTCAATAGCTTTAGCATGATCTGTGGCATTAACATTTTGCGCTATTTGTTGAATGTAGATTTTAAATGTATTAAAATTGACGTTTTCTTTATCTGTAAGAACAGTTTTTTCATAAAGTGTAGTGATTTGCTTGATTTTATCTAGTTCCAAATTAACGTCTTTAGATGAATATTGAGGTGCAGATAGTAAGACAAGTAATTTCTCCATGCGATTTGAAAGCTGGTGAATATAATCAGCCACCACTAAGCGATCCGAATATAAAGAAGTTACCGATTCATTAATTCTTTTGACCAAGTGTTGCTCTTGAATATTGGTCAACATCACCAAGCAAAGGACAGAGAAAAACAACATCGCAGCCTTAATTTTATTTTTCACTGTAAAAGTCCACATTGGTCGTATATTTTGGTAAAAAAAACTGAAGAATAGCAATTTAATAAAAATTAAGCTAAAGAGGAAAAAGTTGTTTTTATGTTGAGTCTTTAAAACGAAGACCATATGGTTTATGATTCTTTATAAGGATTTATATTTCGTAAATTCAACTTTCGAAGTTATTCCGATTACAATATGCGAATAGCTTCTTTATGCTAATAAAATGAATCCATGAACAGCACGAAACGAAATAAGGGTTTTATCTTTAAGCAATATGACGAGCCGTTTCAAACGCCTTTTGACAAATTATTTGATATTTTCAAAGAGCTGATTACCCACACCTCCGGTGATTTTGATGATGCTATTGATTGGTTGCGGCAATTGGACAAAGAATTTAAACTGACAACTCCAGCATATACCATTGATGATTTCATTGCAGATCTGAAGAATAAAGGATACATCAGAGAAAAATTGGAACTAGGCGGCAATGGTAGCTCTTCTATTACCTCAAAGCTGGAAAAAGCCTTACGGCAGCATGCCTTAGATCAGATTTTTGGAAAGATGCGAAAAGGAAAGTCCGGCAACCATAAAACCAATCACCAAGGGCGGAGTGATGAAAATATGGGCGATTTCAGAAACTATCAGTATGGGGACAGCCTTGAGAAAATAGCCTTGACGGAGAGCCTTAAAAATGCGCAGATTAATCATGGAATAGGAGAGTTCGCCTTATCAGAAAATGATCTCGTTGTCGAAGACACCCAGTTTAAATCACAGATGAGTACCGTGTTGATGATTGATATTAGCCATAGTATGATTCTATACGGTGAAGACCGGATCACACCCGCAAAAAAAGTGGCCATGGCTTTATCAGAACTTATCCTGACACGTTATCCCAAGGACTCACTGGACATCATCGTTTTTGGTAATGATGCTTGGCCTATAGCGATAAAAGATCTACCTTATCTGCAAGTAGGACCATTTCACACCAATACGGTCGCAGGCTTGAAGTTGGCGATGGAGATCCTCAGACGTAAACGGCATGCTAACAAGCAGATATTTATGATTACTGATGGAAAGCCGAGCTGTTTAAACTTGCCCGATGGTAGTTACTATAAAAATCCGATGGGTTTAGATCCTTTTATCACCAGCAAGTGCTATAGTATGGCCGCACAAGCCAGAAAGCTGGGAATACCCATTACAACCTTCATGATCACTTCAGATCCCTATCTGCAGGAATTTGTTGACGAATTTACGGCTTCAAATCAGGGAAAGGCTTACTATACAGGACTTGGAGATCTCGGAGAAATGATTTTTGAGGATTACGAAGAAAATCGTAGAAAGAGAATACGATAAACAATTACGTTAATAAGATATACATTTTGCGCAGCATTTGCGCTTCATTATAAAAACATATGGATTACACGAAGATAACAACATTTGGCGCACTAAAAGCTTCTGGCTATAAACCTAAAACGATAAAAGAAGAATTGCGTCAGAATCTGATTACAAAGATAGGCAACGGCGAAACCGTATTTACTGGAGTACACGGCTACGAGGACACCGTTATTCCAGAACTAGAAAGAGCTATCCTCTCCAAACATAATATCAATTTCCTAGGTCTTCGTGGGCAAGCAAAGACACGTCTAGCCAGACTTATGGTTAATCTATTAGATGAATATATACCTGTGGTACAAGGCTCTGAAATTAATGATGATCCCTATAACCCAATATCGCGTTATGCTGTAGAACTATTAAAGGAAAAGGGTGATGATACACCGATTGATTGGCTTCATAGAAGTGATCGTTTTGCAGAGAAACTGGCTACTCCGGATGTAACTGTCGCAGATTTGATCGGCGATGTAGATCCGATCAAAGCCGCAAATCTGAGACTGAGCTATGCAGACGATCGTGTGATTCATTTTGGCATGATTCCACGGGCAAATCGCTCGATATTTGTTATCAATGAACTGCCCGATCTTCAGGCGAGAATTCAGGTAGCACTTTTTAATATATTGCAAGAAGGAGACATCCAGATCCGCGGATTTAAATTACGTCTGCCGTTGGATGTCCAGTTTGTGTTCACTGCAAATCCGGAAGATTACACCAACAGAGGAAGTATCGTAACGCCCCTAAAAGACCGGATAGGATCACAGATATTAACACATTACCCCGAAACAGTAGCGATTGCGAAAACCATTACTGCTCAGGAAGCTAACTTGGAAGCGGCACAAAAAGAACAAATATATGTTCCAGAACTGGCTCGTGAATTGATTGAGCAGATCAGTTTTGAAGCCCGCAATAGCGAATATGTTGATGAAAAAAGTGGTGTCAGTGCGCGTATGAGTATTACCGCATTTCAAAACTTATTAAGTACTGCCGAACTGCGGATGCTCAAAAATGGAGCTCCGGCCACAGCAATAAGATTGAGCGATTTTATGGGTATTGTGCCGGCTATAACCGGTAAGGTTGAGCTCGTATATGAAGGTGAGCAGGAGGGAGCCGGTACTGTGGCAATTCAGTTGATTGAGAATGCCGTTAAAAGTATATTTCTTACTTTATTTCCAAAAATTGAGAAGTTTGAAAAGGAAAATGAACGCTATCCCTACGATGATATTGTCCGCTGGTTCTCGGAATCGGAGGGTATTGAATTATCCGATGAACTCACTGATGTAGATTACGAACATGCATTGGACGAAGTGACACCTATCCGCAGTTTGATACAGCAGTATCAGCCACAGACGAAGCCTGAAGATTTCTATTTTCTGACCGAATTCATCCTATGGGGACTTACGCTCAATAACAAGTTAAGTAAATACAGAGTAGGTAGCAGTTTGCAGTTTCAAGATAAGTTTCAAGAATATTTGAGAAACAATCTATAGCAAGCTAGCACTGGAAAATCATATATTTTTTTCATTACTTACGTAAATGATGAAAAAATATGCTTTGTTTTATTTGCTGTTTATTATCTTCACCGGGCGAGCTATGATGTAAAATTTTGATTCTAAATTTTGATAATATTAAAAATCAGCAAGTCACTTATATTGACTTGCTGATTTTTAACTTTTAGTGATTGTAGGCGCTCCTCCAAATCTGAAAAGAATAGAGTCTTTTTTTAGTAAGAATTGGTGGAAATAGTAAACTTTATATGAAATGCAGTGATGAAAATAGATTATGCTTTTGTTGTATTTTTATATGCTTATATAAATCAAATTGATTTGTCTTTGGATAGAAGTAGATGGGAATCCATTGATAATTTGAGGAATTTTTATAAAATCAAATTTCACCCAAAAATATTGTTGCTTATCTAATGAATAGATTGAATCTAGAAGTCGAAAAAGTGGATAATTTAATTTTTCTTAAGGAAGAATCTTTCTGGGTGAGAATTAAAGATTCCTTGCTGTCTTCTTTTAAAAGAAATATATTTTTGGAACAAGATAATGTCTACTTTTTGTGTAACAGGCTACTTCTTTTTGATCAATTTTTAGAGATGGATATGCAAGTTCATCGACTAGAATTAGAAAAACTAAGAATAGATTTCTCGAAATTAAATTTTGATATATTAATGTGGAAATTAACCAAAAAAGATCGCTTAAGGGCATATAGAGTAGAACATTTTTTACAAAACACATCCGTAAATACTCTTTCTATCAGTGAATTTAGTAAGAACTATTTTAAAAATTAACTTGATCTCCTTCGAATAAATTGAAGTCTATTTTTTGAAAAAATTAGTGTTAATATCCGCCGTTCATTATCATTGGCAAAAAATGAGAAGTAAGATTAAGAAAATCAGCGTTCAAATTTAATTTTTATCATTTATTATAGAATAATATTAATAAAAATGGAAGATTCAGTAATAGAAGTGTTTTCTCCAAAGAATTTTAACTCATTAAAAAAATATCAAAATTTATTATGCCTCATAGCTTTTATAAATTTATCGATTGCATTGGTAATGGAATTTCCTTTTTCTTTTGAATCAATAAAAATGATGATTCAGACTATCTCATTAACATTATTTTGTATTTGCATATTTTTGTTTATTCTGATTTCCATAATATTGAGAATTTCCAAAAGAATATCTTATTGCTATATAAATAGTAGTGTTCTGTATTTAAAAACAGATAGTTGCCCAGAAGAAATCAGTATGGATAATATCAGTTTAAATATTAGTTTATCCAATCTTGCTGACAAAGATTCGTACTTAGATTGTGGACATTTTATAGAAATTAGCACTTTAGACGACAAATGCCAGTTTCCAATAAAATTTAACGCCAGTCTTTTACATGTATTCCCTGAATCTAATGTGAATTATATGCGTAAAAGCCCGATTTTGATGTGTGAAACTAAAAATTTACTTAAAAACTTACTAGATTTGACTTGGGCCACATCATAGCATTTTGGAGAGGTTATTAAGATAACGGTTTATGTGATTTTAGATAGAATAGCATTGAAAAAGAATTATTTTTTACAATAATATTTTGGTCATCATATATAAGTAGTAAATGAAGACTTCGCATTTTGGTATACTTATTATTTTATAAAAAATCATCAAACAATCAAATATGTAATTCTTAGTTAGAATACATATTTGATTGTTTTACAAAGAAGAGATGCTCTTCTTGATTCTATTTGATTTTTTCTAGAATAGAATATTGAGATAATATATCCCTAAGTTTATTACCACGTATTAGCTTCTGAACAATCTGAAGAGTTATCCCAAATTCTGCCAGCAAATGCCCCATATTGATCATAAGTATCAATATCTTGTTGACCTTGTGCATTCAGGAAGTTCGAATAAACGACTGAAGCGCCAATAGAACGACGGCCCCCTTGTAGCATTTCCAAAGCTTTTTCATCTAACTTATTGTTTTCTAGTGAAGAGAAGCTCTTCATTCCACTTAACTTTTTCATAATTAAATTTTAAGATTTTATTAGCGATTACCTTACCCTGACCTAAGAGCTTTTGTTGCAATTGCTAATTATTAAATCTAAAATTCGTTATATACTGGATATACTGGTGATATTGA
>NZ_ASZT02000190.1:0-7832 GCF_001006065.1 Sphingobacterium sp. IITKGP-BTPF85 | reverse complement strand
CGTTGGTGGAAGTACCGGTACTCATACTATTGGTAAGACGGCCAGTTTAATGGTTGAAAAAGATATTACAGTTAGACCGTTTCAAAAAAAGCAAATTTATAGTGAATAGACTTAATTAATAAGTCTATTTTTTTTATATTTGCAATCTATTATGAAATTATTCAGTACTACATCTTCCCAAGTTACACCGCCTTAATTTAACAGGCTAATAATTCATCCTATATCCAAAAGCTTTTTTTGGATAGTTTTTCTTATACTTTCAAAAATCAATTTTAAATCATTATTCCATAATCTACTATGGGATCAACATACAATTTATATCTATGGAAAACACTTTCTTAAGTTTTCAATCATTACGAAACGTAAATATTAAAAATGAAATTTTAGCTGGATTAACCGTTGCGATGACCATGATACCTGAGTCATTGTCATTTGCGATTTTAGCAGGATTATCTCCATTAACAGGACTTTATGCAGCTTTTTTAATGGGAATTGTCACTGCCATTTTGGGTGGTAGACCTGGAATGGTTTCCGGTGGCGCGGGTGCTACTGTGGTTGTTCTTATAGCTCTGGCTTCCGCTCATGGTGTTGAATATCTTTTTGCAGCAGTTGCTTTAGCAGGAATTATTCAACTATTAGTCGGGGTGCTGAAACTCGGTAAGTTTGTAAGATTGATACCACAACCCGTGATGTATGGTTTCTTAAATGGTCTTGCGGTGATTATTTTTATGGCTCAGGTTGCCCAATTTAAGGTGTTAGAAAATGGAGTAAGCTCTTGGATGGAAGGTTCAGCACTTGCTATAATGGCTGGATTGACCATGCTTACTATTGCTATCGTTTTGATTTTCCCAAAGATTACAAAGGCAATACCTTCATCGCTGGTTGCCATCATCGTTGTTTTTGGTCTGGTGTATTTCTTAAACATAGATACCAAGAAAGTGATAGATATTGCATCGGTGAGTGGTTCCCTACCGTCTTTTCACATTCCAAATATTCCGTTTACCATAGAAACTTTAAAAATCATCTTTCCATACGCCGCGATTATGGCCGGAGTGGGACTTATTGAATCTTTATTGACTTTAAATATGGTAGACGAGATTACCAATACAAAAGGACGTTCCAATAAAGAAGCCTGCGCACAAGGTATAGCCAACATTACCAATGGCTTTTTTGGAGGTATGGGAGGCTGTGCTATGGTAGCCCAAACCTTGGTAAATATCGATGCCGGAGCAAGAACCAGAATCTCTGCAATTATCGGAGCGGTTACTATTTTGATTATAATTCTGGCAGGTGGGCCGATTATTGAACAGATCCCGATGGCTGCTTTAGTTGGTGTTATGATGATGGTGGCAATAGGCACTTTTGAATGGGTTTCATTCCGTATTATAACCAAAATGCCTAAATCAGATATTTTTGTGGGTATGCTTGTAGCAATAATTACTGTTTTACTTCATAATCTTGCCTTAGCAGTACTGATTGGTGTTATTATATCCGCTTTGGTTTTTGCCTGGGATAATGCAAAAAGAATCAGGGCTAAAAAATCGATTGATGAAATGGGTAATAAAGTGTATGAAATTTACGGTCCCCTTTTCTTTGGGAGCACGACAGCTTTTTCAGAGAAATTTGATGCGCAGGGTGATCCGGAAAAAATAATTATTGATTTCAAAGAATCCCGTATCGTTGATATGTCTGCCATTGAAGCACTGAAAAAAGTGACCGAAAAATATACAGCTAATAATAAAGAAGTTGTTCTAAAGCACCTCAGCCCAGATTGTATACAACTTCTGGATAATGCCAGTGGCTTTATTGAAGTGAACCTTCATGAAGATCCTACCTATAAGGTAATGCCGGAAAAATAAGATAAAGACCAATAGTTTAAGCCATAATTAATAGCAAAAAAAACATCTAGTTGTTTGCTATTGAACATCTTCGTTATTAAAAATTTTAGTAACGAAGATTGAGATATGGCTATTTTTGCTCTGTTTTTATAATTAATTTTATAACATAAAAATATGATAAGAAATTAGTTGAAAAAGAGCATCAGCATAAAAAGTAAAATTGAAGCAGCAGAACTAATAAAGGTTTTGCCGTTCAAAAAGGAAATTCGTAAAACCGAACCTCATAAGCACAACAGTTATTTTGAAATTATTTACCTACGGAAAGGAAGCGGTTGCCACACCATCGACCATACTCCTTTTCCGATAGATCCTCCAACACTATTTTTTGTTCGAAAAGAACAGGTACATCATTGGGATATTACAGATACACCAGATGGTTATGTACTACTTTTAAAGAAAGGTTTTGTAGATAACTCGATTGACGGCGAACTAAAAAGTCTTTTATCCAAACTAAGCGGATTAACTTGCATTCATTTGAGAGAAACTGAAAGTATCGGTACGTTGTTCAATTTACTCACCAAAGAAAAAGACTTTACAGTTACAGAAGGATTATTGAAAGCACTATTTGCTAAAATATTGATTGCCGCAAAACCTCTGGTAATTAAGACCAACAAAACGGATGATATCATTGCATTGCTCAGGGAGTTACTGAACCAGACAAATGACCTGCAGAACAATGTTGCCTACTACGCAGAAAAGCTGCATACGACACCACAAAATCTAAATGCTATTTGTCGTAAAACACTAAGCCAATCAGCAGCAGAAGTAATTGCTGAGCATATCATCAGCGAGGCAAAAAGACAATTGATTTATACGGAAAACAGTGTTTCTGAAATTGCCTATAGTTTGAATTTTAATGATACTTCCCACTTTGTAAAGTATTTCAAACGCTTTGCAGGCCTTACACCACAGGTATTCCGCAATACCTAAAAGCTGTCGGAATATTTTCAAATATACCGTATAAGGTGACTTGTATTGTACGAAATTTGTGGAGAGTAAATTGTAAGCAATGAAATATTCAACATGTTTGTTAATAATTCTTTTTATTTCGGCTTGTAACCAAAAACAAGAAACAGTTCAGGGGCAGTGGATAAAAGGAAACGAGCAAAAAAAGCTTGAAACAATAGAAAATCAATTTCGTGGTTTCGATATGGCCATGGTTGAAACCGGATATCGTTATCAGGAATTATATTGGGCTGGACAAGACGAAAACTGGGGATATGCCGATTATCAATTGGAGAAAATCCAAAAGGCAATTGAAAATGGCCTGGAAAGAAGGCCTAAACGGGCACAATCCGCACAGCATTTTCTAACCGTTACAGTCCCCCAAATGAAAGAGGCACTAAAAAAAAGGATACAGTTGTTTTTAATAAGAACTTCCAAGTAATTACCAATAGCTGCGTTAGCTGTCATGCAATGGAAAAAGTACCTTTTTTACTGTAAAAACTCCGACAGAAAGACAATCACCCATCAGAAAATAATGCTTGAGGATATCAAACAAATAGATACAAATATTCTATTATGGCTAAATGGAAGCCACAACGAATTTTGGGACGAAGTAATGTGGTTTGCCAGCGACAAATACACTTGGCTTCTTTTTTATGTTGCACTGATAATTTTGCTTATCTGGAAGTATAAAAAGGATGCCATCCTAATGATTTTATTAATCGTATTGCTCATCACAATGAGTGATCAGTTGGCTTCCGGCATATTTAAACCACTATTTGAAAGGCTGCGTCCAAGTCATAATCCAGCATTAGAAGGTGAGCTACATATAGTAAACAATTATCGTGGCGGCAAGTTCGGTTTTATTTCTTCTCATGCTGCCAATGTCTTTGCTTTGGCATTTTATTTAACCATATTAACTAAACAAAATCTGAAATGGCTCCCAATTATTCTCATCCCATGGGCAATTTTTGTCAGTTTGAGCAGGGTTTATTTAGGCGTACACTATCCCGCTGATATTTTAGTTCCAGCTATTTTAAGTATGCTTATTGCAGGGATGGTAGCCCATTTATATAAAATATACAATCCAAAATTCATAAAACTATTTAATCATGATGTTTCAAAAAATAACTAAGACAGACCTATCAAAAACTACCATACTTATTCGACTGATGGTAGGTGCCGTATTTCTTTCGGAAGGAATACAGAAGTTTTTATTTGCAGACACCTTAGGTGCAGGACGTTTTGCAAAATAGGTCTGCCTAATCCTGAGTTTTTGGGTCCGTTCGTTGGCAGCTTTGAAATTGTTTGTGGATTTTTAATTCTTATTGGACTTCTGACAAGATTGGTGAGCATTCCTCTTATCATTATTATGTTCGTTGCTATTGCAACAACTAAATCAGAAGTTTTAGCAGAAAAAGGATTTTGGGAAATGATGCATGGAAGTCGTACAGACTGGGCGATGCTTTTGGGTAGTATCTTTCTATTGATAAAAGGTGGAGGTTGTTGGTCGATAGATAGCTTGACAAATATTCCTAAATAAATAGGACAATTTCAATCACTTAAATATAACATATCATTTTAGACAATTTATATGAATAAGATACTATTTTCTGCTATTGCGTTAATGTTTGCTACAACAGCAATGGCACAACTTCCTAAAATTCCTGCTACATACAGTAACCTGGGCTATGATACTAATGGAAGATTATATTTTGAAAATAAGGGTGAAAAATACTTTGCTGAAGAATTTAAAAATCCACTAACGATCGAACAACTTCTTGGTAAACCGGAAGCTACTGAAAATGGGGTTCAGATGGATTTTGGGACTTTAAAAGGCACGGTAACCTATGGCTTGATCCCATACGGAAAAGTTCCGCATCCGCTTCCAGTATATCGAAAAACAGTCAAAATTGAAGATGGTAAAATAGTGCTCAATATAAAAGACGATTTCAAGTATCCGTATGATTTTGTAGACTGGAAGAAAAATGGGTACCTGAACCTTGGCTACCGAATTGCTGATGAGCAAGGTATGCTTTTGTTTGATGGCATAGTTGCTTTAAAAGGTGAAGGACCATTTGAAGTCATACCAGCAATTTATGAAGGACCTTTTGTAAATATGGTAACTGATAACTCTGCTGTAATCTGGTGCAAAACCACACGTCCTGTAAAAGCCGAAATTGAAATCAATGGCAAAGTTTATAAAGATGAGCAGGAAACAACGCTGCATCGCTGGAATATAGCAGGACTTACCCCAAATACAAAGCACAACTATAAGGTAAAATATGGGATACAATCACAATCGTATCATCTTAAAACTGCACCATCTAAAGGCAGCAGAGAAGCGTTCGTATTTGGTTATGCAAGCGACAGCCGCCATGCTACAGGTGGAGGTGAACGGAAAATCCTTGGAGCGAACGCCTACATA
Organism: Sphingobacterium sp. IITKGP-BTPF85; assembly: GCF_001006065.1. NCBI lineage: Bacteria > Pseudomonadati > Bacteroidota > Sphingobacteriia > Sphingobacteriales > Sphingobacteriaceae > Sphingobacterium > Sphingobacterium sp. IITKGP-BTPF85. Next base: position 2,561 of record NZ_ASZT02000190.1, on the reverse strand, counting down.
ATGAAAAAAATAGCCGCACTGGCTAATATGAAAGACGTGCGCTTTATGCAGTTCACCGGCGATATGATTAATGGCTATTTGAGCAGTAAAGAGCAGCAGAGAGTGGAGTATTCTAATTGGAAAAAATCCATTGAACCATTTTGGCACTATATGCCTATTATATTGGCATGGGGAATCATGAAGCATTAGGTCTTATTTTTAATGATGAGAAAGGTAAACAACAAGCATTTATTGATGCTTTTCCTTATGAGACCCAATCCGCAGAAGCACTTTTTGCAGAGGAATTTATTAATCCTGAAAACGGCCCTGATAGCGAGGATAATAACAAGTATGACCCTGACCCTAAAAATATAGATTTCCCTTCTTATAAGGAAAATGCGTTTTATTACACATACGGCAATGTGGCGATGATTGTCCTTAATAGCAATTACTGGTATGCACCTTCCATTGCTAATCAAACGGCTTCTAGCGGAGGGTTGCATGGGTATTTAATGGATAACCAACTTCAATGGCTTCGTGAAACGATCTCAAAACTGGAAAAAGACAAGAATATTGATCACATTTTTCTTACACAACATACCCCTGCATTTCCTAATGGAGGACACAGTAAAGATGTGATGTGGTACGGAGGTAACAACGAAAAAAGACCCTACATTGGAGGAAAACCTGTTGACAAAGGAATTATAGAACGCAGGGATGAATATTTAGATATTTTGATTAATGAAAGTAAGAAAGTGGTGGGGATGCTTACAGGAGATGAGCATAACTATAACTGGTTGAAGCTTACGGCTGATATGCCTATTTACCCCGGGAATTATCCCCATAAAAACTTAACGTATCGCGTCCAATTTATCAAATCAATAATGGTGCAGCAGGAGCTCCTTATTATGGCCAAGAAGTATTGCCATGGAGTAAGCATACCCAGTCCTTTAGCGTGGAAAATGCACTGTGCCTGTTTTATGTGGAAGGAAAAAAATAACAATGAAAGTATTCAATCCGGACACTTTAAATCAAATAGATGAAGTCGAATTAAGATAATTAAAATGCAAGAGAATGTAAACGTAAAAGAAATCGCAAAAGTTTTCGGTAAGTTAGGTATCATTGGGTTTGGAGGTCCGGCAGCACATATTGTCATGATGCGGGATGAAGTAGTGATCAAACGAATGTGGATGAACGAACAGCATTTTTTGGATCTGCTGGGTGCTACCAACCTTATTCCAGGACCTAACAGCACGGAAATGGCTATTCATATTGGCTATGATAAAGGCGGTTGGAAAGGATTGTTAACAGCAGGTTTATGCTTTATTCTGCCTGCCGTATTTATCACTGGAATTTTCGCATATTTATATAATCTTTACGGACAGCTACCCGAAGTACAACCTTTTATCTATGGTATCAAACCTGCTATAATAGCCATTATTCTGGCAGCAATTTATCCATTGGCAAAACAATCTGTCAAATCCATAAATTTAGCTCTTATAGGTATTGCTGTTTTGTTAGCAGCTGTGTTTGGAGTTAATGAAATTTATTTAATGTTTGGTGCAGGTTTGTTAGCGTTTGGATTGTACAAGATACAGAGTAAACAAAAAAATGACACTTTACAAAGTATTGTTCCGCTTACATTTCTTCAAATAATACAGACAACTTTTTGGACAGCGACCAATACCAAACTTTTTGGACGTTCCTAAAAATTGGTTCCATACTTATGGGAGTGGATATGTATTATTTGCCTTTTTAGATACGGAATTGGTAGCAACAGGTATACTCACAAGACAGCAACTAATGGATGCCATTGCGGTAGGACAGTTCACGCCCGGTCCTGTTTTTTCATCGGTAACGTTTATTGGCTTTCAAATCAATGGGCTTTCAGGAGCCATTATCTCAACTATTGCAATTTTCCTGCCCTCATTTGTTTTTGTGGCACTGCTTAATCCGTTAATGAAAAAGCTACGAAATTCTAAAGGATTGTCCGCCTTTTTAGATGCAGTGAATGTAGCATCGGTAGCCATAATCATAGCTGTGTGCTATGAAATGGGTAAAGAAACCATTACTGATTGGCGAACGATTTTAATTGTGGTTGTAGGTGCGATTATTGTTTTTAATTTCAAAAAGATCAATAGTGCGTACGTAGTTTTGGGAGGATCATTTTTGGGATATATATTAAAAATGATCTAAAAAATATAATACCATTATTCAATTATTTCAATGCTAATAAATCTGTCTCCAAGCAATCTTTTTAAAGATGAAAATATCTCAATTATACTGAATATTCAAAAGTTCCAACACTATAGGTTTAGCTTTAAATATAACAAAAGCTAAATAGGTATATATGAGTTCTCTTACGAACTTGTCTTTTTCGCTATTGGTTGAGCTTAAAATCAATAGTATTGTGATCCCATTAAAAATCAAGTAAAAATAACTGCTGATAATTTGTTTCCATTTTTATTTTAGAATAATCAGGCAAATATTATGTTGTGTTCCAGATTACTTTATCTTTTATTATAAAGTGTTAAACGATAAAATAACTGGAACATGAACATAAGTGACTACACAACATAATG
>NZ_ASZT02000189.1:0-7901 GCF_001006065.1 Sphingobacterium sp. IITKGP-BTPF85 | reverse complement strand
TTATTTAGGACGGAACTGATTACATATTTATTGAGTAATTGGTTATTATGTTGATTATTTTGTAAATGTCAATATAATCAATTTTCGTTTTGATAAATTTATAATCTTACATTTTTGCTGTTTGAGATTTTGCAATCTGGTAGACTGATAGCGCATAATTTTTACTTATAGTATGAAATAAGAAGAAAACGCAATGCTCAATGAGTGTGATTTAAACCATATTATAGACTAAATGATGGATGTTTTTAGATTGGAGTCATGAGATCCGATATTTAAATATTCTTTTGGACAATTAAAGGTTTAGATTTTTTTACGTTTAAGTGTTATTAGTTTTTTTAGATTTACCGCCCAGTTGTATAATAAACAAAGTTAAAGGTTTTGAAGAAATTAAAGATAAAAGATAATCAGCAGAAGAAGGAAGACCAAGAATTGTCTTTTAGAGTATTTGATTTGACCGATGAAAATTTGGATCAATATACAGAAGCGCATAAAAAAGATCATTTTTGCATCTATGTGATTGAAGGAGGAACTATGCAAATGAGTGTAGAAGATGAAATTCATAACCTCAAATCAGGTAAAATAGCGGTAATATTTCCAGAACAGGTGAGTTTAATCTCAAATCAAAGTATAGATCTAAAGGGTAAAATCATCCTATTTGAAGAAATATTATTCTGTTCCGATATTTTAAAAAATGAATTGAGTACATACAATGTTAATCTTTCTACCCAACTCAATTGCACGATGCTTGCTGCAAATGATTTTCAGCGTAGTTTAGGAATGATAGATATTATTCAAGATATTTATCAAAATCCTAGTCTTGTTAAAAAAGAGCAAGCAAGATTTTATATAAAAATATTCTTATTAGGGTTGATTGAATCGGTCCATGGTCTACATCCTATATTGTATCAAGAAAGTACAGATAAGCCCATTTACATTCGATACAAGAAATTGTTAAATATCCATTATAAACAACATCGTACTGTTCAGTATTATGCATCGCAATTGATGATCACAACAAAAAAGTTAAATGCCATTACTAAAAAACATTGTGGCGATACTGCTATTGAAACCATTCATCATCGCATTTTAATTGAAATTAAGCGACAGTTGACATTCTCAGATCTATCGCACAAAGAGATTGCTTTCGATCTAGGTTTTAATTCACCGTCAGCGTTGAACAAGTTTGTACGATCAAAATTAAAAGAAACACCAACACAACTGCAACAAGAACTGTCGCAAATGTATAACGGATAGTCCCATTTGTATAACAGTGCTAAGTACAGCTCATGTAATTTTGTCAAAACAAAAAACAGAAAAATGAGTAAATTATTTATTGCAGGCGAGGTTTTCCATGGTGCTGGAAGTCTTGACGAATTGAAAAATATCCAAGGTAAAAAAGCTGTAATTGTAACAGGTGGCAATTCAATGCGTAAAAGTGGCACACTAGATAGAGCGATTTCATTTCTTACAGAAGCGGGCATCGAAGTCAGCATTTTTGAAGGAGTAGAAGAAGATCCTTCATCAACAACTTGCCTTAAAGGTGCAGAGCAGATTCAAGCTTTTCAACCCGATTGGATTATTGGATTAGGAGGCTGTTCCGCTATTGATGCTGCTAAGATTATGTGGGTTTTCTACGAATATCCAGATATCGATTTTGATAGTATTATAAAACCTTTTACCGTTCCAGTATTAAGAAATAAGGCCAAGTTCATAGCCATTCCTTCAACAAGCGGTACAGGTACAGAAACAACAGGTCTTGCTGTAATTACAGATCGCGAGAAAGGTGTCAAATATCCAGTCGTTTCTTACGAACTTACACCTGATATAGCTATTGTAGACGGAGAAATATGTGCATCGATGCCAGCTCACGTTACCGCAAATACAGGTCTTGATGTATTAACACACTGTGTTGAAGCTTATGTTTCCAATATCGAGAATAATTATGCCGATGCATTATCAAAAGGCGGATTAGAACTTGTATTTGACAATCTAAAAGAAGCTGTGGTTCATCCAGATAACATTACAGCTCGTCAAAATATGCATGATGCCTCTTTTATGGCAGGTTTAGCTTTCAATAACGCTTGGTTAGGTATTGTACACTCTTTATCACATCAAGTAGGTGCATTATATGGTATTCCGCATGGTGCTTCCAATGCCATTTTTCTACCCAATGTCATCCGCTATAATGCACAAGAAACTGCACGTTACCCAGAGTTGGCTAAAATAATTGGAGAGGAAACAGCAGAAGGTTTAGCAGTAGCTATTGAACATTTACGTTCGGAGGTGAATAACAAGGGTTCAATCAAAGATTTTGGTATCTCTAAAGAGATTTGGGAGAAAAACTTAGATTTTATTGCTCAAAATGCTTTAGTTGACCCATGTACAGGTTTTAATCCACGTGTACCTTCTTTAGATGAATTGAAAGCGATTTATAATGCTTGTTACGAGGGTGTTGTGTTTTCAGAAGAAGTTCTAAATGCTTAATTAATATTATAATTTTAAACGTACAAACATAAAAAACGTTTAAAGGTCTGGAAAAGCAGGGAGTCAAGATGATTCCCTGCTTTTTTTATTAATATGTATTTTATAAAATATCAAGCCAATATTTGATTCGACTTTATAAAATTATAATCTCTTCATAGCGTGTTTTTATTGTATTCCACAAGATCGAAAAGATATATTTTTTGATGTGAACGAGCAATATAGTCGCGAACAAGCAAAACGATCTTACTATATCTATAGTAAGATTACTTTTATGTGAAAATTATTAAAAAATATCCTAACTACTGTTAGTTTGATCTATTTTGATGTTTTTGTTGCCATATAAAAATGATTTTGCAACTAAATTTAACTTACATATTGTCAAATAATGATTTTTTTGTAGGAAAAGTTGTATTTCCTATTGCTACGCACACGATTGTTAATCATTTCATAAGCTTATGATAATCCTTACTTAACACTCAACCTATAGCTTTGCCGCTAATCAATCTTATTTGTAAAGGCAAAACTCATGTACTTTAAATCATCTAGACTATTGTGGCTGTTATTACCACTTACATGCCACTCACTACCTACAGAAGCAAGCAATTTAAGAATAGCATTGTTGAAAAGTGAACTTAACATTCAACAGCAGCTATCCGGAACCGTGCTCGATGAAGCTGGTCAACCCATTATTGGCGCGACTGTCCGCAATTTGCGCACCCAACAAGACTATCAGACAGATCATAACGGTCGATTTGTGATGGACGGAAAAGTCGGAGATACCATCTCTATTCGATTTATTGGATATACGACCACACAACAGACCATTACTTCCCAAAGTGGATTTCAGATTAAGATGACCTCAGAAGGGCAGCAACTCGAGGAAGTAATGGTTTCCATAGGTTACCAAAAAATCCGTAAATCTGATGTGACAGGAGCTATTGCAAGTGTAAAAGCAGAAGAACTCAACCTGACATTACCTAAGCTGTCGCAAGCTTTAGTCGGTAAAATAGCAGGTGTGCAAGTTATGCAAACGAGTGGCGCGCCTTATGAAGGAACAAAAATTAAGGTACGTGGAATGGGATCTATCAATGCAGGATCGGATCCTTTGTATGTCATTGACGGCTATCCTTCGGGAAACAACTTAAATATCAATCCAAATGATATTGAAACCATTGATGTCCTTAAAGATGCCGCTTCTGCCGCAATCTATGGTTCTCGTGCCGCTGGCGGTGTTGTCCTTATTACGACCAAACGAGGTAAAGAAGGTCGTAGTAATATCGATTACGAAGTATTAGGTGGTTTTGGACAATTATCAAAAAAGATAGATCTATTAAATTCTGAAGAATTTATCGATTTACTGATTGATGGTCGAAATAATGCCTATAAAGATTTAGTTACAGGAAGAGGATTGGTTTGGAATGAAAATATGCGTTTAGATAGCAATGCCGACCGTGTTGCTCGCGTAAGTAATGCCGGTTCAGTATCGATTCCAGAAGAATACTACGATTTTTCGACAGGTTTGGCCAAGAAAGCAAAATATGATACCGATTGGCAAGATGCCTTATACCGAAATGCACCTTTTCAAAGACACAATATATCTGCCTATGGTGGAAACGATAAAAACAGATACTTTTTAAGTACTTCATATCAAAATCAGGAAGGTATTATGTTGGGTACAGGGCAGGAGGTTTTTAATTTTAGAGCCAATACCGATGCTAAGGTAAGTAAGCGACTTACTGTCGGAGCCAATGTCTCTTTCACCTACAACGATAACAACGAAGTGACCACAGGCCGCTATGATAGGAGTCCTTCTATGGCCGCATTAATTTATTTACCTACACTTCCTGTTTATAATGAAGATGGTAGTTACGCTAAATTTTTGATGGCAAATCTTTCAGGTAACAACTATGGCGTCCAAAATCCAGAAAATCCATTGGCCTACGTCACTGAGATCAAAAATAACAGACGCGGAAAACGCGGTTTATATAATGCTTTTGCAGATTTCTCAATCTTTGATGGTTTGAGCCTAAAAGTAAATGGTGGATTAGCAACTTATGACGAGAAGTACGATTATTATAGACCTACAAGTATTTCAAATGGTAATAATGCACCCTATTCAAATTCTGCAAAAGCCGCAGCATATGCCGACGCCAATACGCTTAGTGAAATTGATAAGTTAGTTGAAACGACCTTAAATTATAATAAGACATTTGCAGAAAAACATCAAGTGACAGCCCTGTTAGGTTATTCGGCTCAAAGGACAGATATCGATTACATGTCTGTTCGCGCCAATGGATTTCAAAACGATGCTATTGAAGAGATTACCAACAAAGGTGCAGATCCATCAAATTTTCAACTACTCGATGCATATAAAAGAATTACAACACTGCAGTCGTATTTTAGCCGCGTAAACTACAGTTATGCATCCAAATATTTTCTATCTGCATCTTTCCGTACGGATGGTTCATCTCGTTTTGGACCTAACACCAAATGGGGAACATTTCCTTCCGTTTCTGCAGGTTGGACCATCTCTAAAGAAGATTTTTATGATGCATGGCTAGGAGAGGGGTCTACTGCGAAGCTAAGAGTAAGTTGGGGTAAAAGTGGAAACAACAATATTGGTGAATATAAGGCTAAAACCACATACAATTCACCTACAGGTGTGATTATTGGTGACAAAGTGGAAACATCACTTGCTCCCGGAGATTTACGTGACCCGAAATTGGGTTGGGAAACCACCTCACAATACAATGCTGGCTTGGATTTAGGACTTTTCCGAGGACGCTTGAATATTATGAGTAATATTTATTTGAGTCGTTCGTCCGATATGTTGTTCGATCAACCGATCACCGCAGTATCAGGAGCAACAACGATCTTGACCAACTTGCCTAATAGTAAAGTTGAAAACAAAGGATTTGATCTTCAAGTCGATGCTGCCTTAGTGCGTAAAAAAGACTTTGATTTAGGTATTAGCGGTAACATCAATGTCAACCGCAATAAAGTACTGGATCTTGGTGGCGGATCTACCATTATGACAAATGGGGCAGAACGCTCATATATCACGCATATTACACAAGAGGGCAGTCCTATTGGTATGTTCTACGGATTCAAAGTATTGGGAGTAGCTACCGAAGAAAACTATAAAAGTGTTGCCCCATCTGCAGGATCAACTAATCCTTTGCAACCAGGAGATCTTTATTTTGAAGACGTTGACGGAAATGGCATTGTGAATGATGAAGACAAACGTGTTATCGGAAGTCCACATCCTGATTTCACCTACGGATTTGCGATCAATACACGTTATAAAAACTTTGACTTGAGAGCCTCATTCAATGGATCACAGGGAAATAAAGTATTGGATGGTTACGACTATTACTTATATAATATGGAAGGTTCAGGCAATCAATATGCAGACGTTGCCCAACGGTACAGATCGGCATCAAACCCAGGCAATGGTGAAGTATATCGTGCTTCAAGGGGTGGTACGCAGAGCAACAGCACCCGTCTATCTACTTTTTACCTACAAGATGGATCTTTCCTTAGGATGACCAATATTATATTAGGTTACAGCTTACCAACTGCAACTGCCAATAAGTTAGCTCTTTCAGGTGTAAGGATATCCGCAAGTGTAGACAATCCATTTACCATTAGCAAATATAAAGGTTACAATCCAGAGCCCGACTACAATCAACGCGGTAATCTGACTCCTGGGGTAGATTACGGTTTGTATCCTTTGGTGCGTACATTCAATCTTGGATTAAAAGTTACATTTTAAAAAATCGATTATCATGAAAAAAAGATATTTATTACCCTTCGTTCTTTTAGCACTATCCTCCTGCGATAAAGGTTTTTTAAATCAGGATAACCCCAACGCGGTTACTATTGGCGCATATTTCAAGTCAGAAAACGACGTTTTATTGGCTGTTAATGGTTTATACCAAGCATTACGCTCGGGAAGCACTATCGGTGAGTCCAGTGCGCTTTACAGTGAAGAGCGTTCGGACAATACAGGCCGTGATGATAACCAATCTAATGCAGGCGAACCCTTTCAGTTTAATGATTTCTCCATACTACCGAGTAATTCCTATATCAAAACACATTGGTCAGCGATGTACGATGGCATTGCACGTTGCAATACTTTATTATCCAATATCGACCGTGTAACATTTGCCGACAATGCGGTCAAAGAACGATACATTGCCGAGACCAAGTTTGTTAGAGGCCTCTTGTATTTCCATATGGTACGCAAATTTGGTGATATTCCGTTGTCAACCGTCGAGATCACGACTAAAGAGCAAGCGGCCGAAATTGCGCATAGACAGAAAGAAGCTGTTGTCTATCAGCAGATTGTTGCCGATTTGACAGAAGCACTCAACAGCAACCTGCCAATGTACAGTGGCAGTATGCCGTAGGTCGCACTTCCAAGGCCGCTATCAATGCTATATTAGGACAAGTTTACCTGACTATGGGAGCTACATTAACGGGTGACAAGCAGGCTAATTTTAAAAAAGCAGAGCAATATCTCGCGGCATCATACGGCATGCGTACTTTTGGCAAACTCACTGAGATCCCTTATGCAGATGTTTTTGATGTCAGCAAGAAAAGCACCTGTAAAGAATTAGTTATGCAAGTTCAATATTTACAAGGTGATCAAAACTACAGTTCCAGTATTGCACGCAATAATCAGGCAAGGGGAGAAAACATCAACTCCAAATTTGTATCAACCGGTATCGGAGGCAATGTCAAGCATGATCTTGTAAAAGATTATGAAGAGCAAGATTTACGAAAAAGTTTCTCTATCAAGTTTGCAGAACACGCTCAGGTTAAAGATTGGTTTATTACCAAATTTAGAGACAACAGCGAAGTAGCTGGTACCGAAGGAAGAGGGGGGAATGATTGGATATTAATTCGTTATGCTGACGTGATGTTGCTTTTAGCAGAGGCAAAGATGAATTTAGGTAAAGATGCAGAAGCGATTGCTTTACTCGATGAAGTTAGACTTCGAGCAGGCTTACCATCATACGCAAGCTCAAGAACTAATGCTAGCTACTTCTCTAAATACCCCACATTGAAAGATGCTATTTTACACGAACGTCGTGTAGAACTTGCCTTTGAAAATCACAGGTGGTTTGACCTTATCCGTAATTACGATGCAAACGCTCTGGTCGATTATTTTAAAAAGAAGAATCAGTCTGATTATGGAAATGCCAAGCTATCCAATATCTCGATCAAGGATCGCTATTATCCGATTCCATTTGACGAGTATAAGTTAAATCCTGAGAAAATGTATCAAAACACAGGATATTAAATAGTAACAAATCATTCTAATGATCAATACCATCACCATATGGCTCTGACCCCTTCAGGTATATTCTTTCGAGTGTATCCTTGGGTCAGGAGTTTCATAGCGATAGAAC
>NZ_ASZT02000188.1:0-8038 GCF_001006065.1 Sphingobacterium sp. IITKGP-BTPF85 | reverse complement strand
GCTGTCAATGGAGAAGATGCCTTATCGAAAGCACAAGAGTATATTCCCGACTTGATCTTATCTGATCTGATGATGCCTTATATGAATGGAGCCAGTTATGCCGGGCAGTAAAAACAAATATCGCAACCAGTCATATTCCTGTTATCCTGTTGACTGCAGTGACAGACAGTGAATCACAGACACAGGCCCTACAATATGGAGCAAACATCTATCTAACAAAACCTTTTGACAATAGGCTGTTGTTTCTATCTGTGCAGAATCTCATAGCAATCAGTCATAAAAAGAGCAAGGAATTTCAGGTCAAAAAAACAGATTTCGACAATGAACTGGATGCTAAATTTATTGCTACATTAGATCAACTGATCGAAGATAATATGCAGTCGGATGACTTTGATGTTAATTTTATCTCCCGAAAGATGGGTATGAGCACACCTATTATTTACCGAAAGCTCCGGGCGATATCCAACCTTTCTATCAATAATTATGTGAAGATGTACCGGCTTAACAGAGCGAAGGAGTTGCTAAAATCTTCGATGAATGTCAGTGAGGTAGCCTATGCAGTCGGATTTTCTGAAAGAAAGTACTTCAGCAGGGAATTTAAGAAACAATTTGGGTATAATCCGTCACAGCAAATTGCAGACTCCTACGAAGATAATTAAAACACAAAAGGGATTAAATATTTGAAAAGAGATTGTAGGCAGGGTACGAATAGATTTAAAAGTAACAAAGGCGCCTAAATGGGGGCCTTTGTTACTTTTATCTTTACTGTATTTACTTCGCGATTTCCTTAATCATTGGTTCACCATCCAAGAGCCTTTTATAGCGCACTAATGCTTCTACATAATAGTAATCAGCATATGTCAGTGGTACATCAATCTCCGAATTTAAAGGAAGTGCCCCTACACTATGTTTTAATAAATAACCGCCATTTGTCCCATAAACTGCTTTATAAGATTCTTTGGATAAATTAGTAAGCATTGTCTCTGCATTAGAAAGATAAAGGGCAGATTCCTTACCTTTTGTATATTGAGCCAATTCAAGTAAAGCAGATGCATACAATGTGGCTGCCGAAACATCCCGAAGATCTTTTTTAGCATACATCTTACTAGATTGATCAATCTTATCTTTATCAAAATCCCAATAAGGAATTAAATCTTGAGGCATATTCGGATGATTCAAAATATATTTCGCAATATGTCTAGCTTGATTTAGAAATTCCTTTTTATTTGTTTCTCGATACATCATCGTATACCCATAAAGCGCCCAACCTTGGCCTCTAGACCATGCGGATTCATCATAAGCACCTTGGTGCGTTTTTTTTCCAATAACTTTGCCGCTATTCACATCATAGTCAATAACATGATATGAGCTATAATCCTTCCTAAAATGATTTTTCAATGTTGTTTCCGCATGCTTTATAGCCAAGTCATAATATTTCTTATTACCAGTCATTTTTGAAACCTGCGTCAAAAACTCTAAATTCATCATATTATCAATGATAACGGGATAATGCCAAGGTTTGTGATCCCAAGACCGAATTGTTTTTGTTCTCTCATTAAAACGAGAAGCAAGAGAAGCAGCACCTGTAACTAATACATCTTTATATTTCGCAGAATCGCCGGTCAGACGTAAACCATTGCCGAAACTACAAAACAGCATAAAACCTAGATCATGTGTACCTTTATTATACTTTTCTTTCTCCAAATTAGGTAATTTCTCTTCTACATTTTTTAATAATTCCTGATCTTGAGTCCCTTCATATAAATACCAAAGTGTACCAGGATAAAATCCAGAACACCACCAACTGGATGATGAAAAGATCTCTTTATTATTTTCAAAAGTTTTAGGAAATTTTCCATTGGGTGTTGCATTTGCCAAGACTTTAATTTGGAGAGCTGCGTCATTCAAATTCTGCTGAATAAACTCTTTCGATAATTTCAGATCCCGGGATTGACCTTGAACAGTACATATTCCTAAAACAGAACATAATACCATGATAATCTGTCTTTTCAATTTCATCATAATTTACAATAATCTTAATTCGCTATTATTTTATATATCACTTGATTACTTAATTCCATACTTTTAATTAAAACATTCATTTTATAAAGCATTCCACCCCACACTTTAATCAATCGTGGATCCTCGATTTCCTTAGTTTCTAAAGAAAAAGTAACAGTTTCCCTTTCGAAATTTATAAAGACTTTTTTCCCATTATCCAATTGTAAGAAAAAGCCATCCTTTAGTAACTGAGGTTTTATTTTAGATATGAAACTAATCGATTGTGGTTTTTTAAATTCCTCCAATTGATACTGTTCTTCTACCCTGATTTCATTATTTCCTGCATGCATCTTGATAGTTCGCATCCAAGATTGTACTGCGGCTTCTTTAGGATAAGCCTTCGCAACATTGACACGGTATTGAGCAGTTTCATTATTAGTTATATACTCGACATCATCCGCATGATAAGACCTTCCATCCTTTTGCTGTATTCCATTTATAATAGGAAGATTATGCCATTGCGATTGCATATTCCACAATGTATAGCGATTCCTACTAAAAGTTTCTTTGGTATAAGTTCCCACACCTACATCAATTAAAACTGGCGTCGAATCCAAATAGAGCATATAGCTTCCAACATCATTATGATTATGGCTTACCCCATTATTACTTCCTATCGTAGCCAAGAATAAATTACCCTTTTTATTTAAACTCCGCATAGTTGCCTGTCCCAAACTCTCATAAAAATGAAATTGGGGGGCTATAAAGTCTTTTCGATGATTACTTAATTCATTATAAATAGACGCATGAATTAAAAAATCCTGTACTGTTCCTAATGACATACTTGGTGATTTTAGAGTTGTCAAATAGCTTGCATATGCTTTTAGATTATCATCATTATATAAAGTACCATAAGCCCATATTTTAGCAGGATAGGGTACTTGTATCGCCTCTGCATCTGCGAAATTGATGTATCTATTTCTGTAAATGTGAGAATTCAAGATATAGTTGCCAATATTAAATAATTTATGTTCCTCCTTAAATGTCACCTCCCCATCCGACACATCCTCTAACCACAACAACATCTGTCCAAGTTCACCACCAGCATGTAGCCAATAAGAGGGCCCCTCTTCACACGCACCATCTTCAGCGTAAGAGTCAATAAATTTATCCGCACTATGAGCCAATTTCTGAATAATCATCTTCAATCTAGAAGCATCTTCTTCCACTAACAATGCTACTTTAAGAACATTGGTGTTGATCCAAATATTCCAGTTATTAACCATATTGTTTGACTGAAGCGCCATCCACCAAAAATCATCTCGGACTAAATAAGGATTTAAAATACGGCTCTGTAAGACATCTTTCAATTTTTTAGTAATCATAGGAGAAATTTGGTTTAATTCATCCCCCAACAATAAATAAACCATCGCCAGATCAGCTGCTACCCGACCTGCTCCTAGATCAATATAATCATCCAGTGGATCAGGCAAACCAATTCCAGATTTTTGCACTACAATATGTGCAGGACTTACCCAAGTACTTTCTTCCATCATTAACCAGAGGCCATTAATAATCTGTGGAATAAAACGTCCCTTTCCCTCAACCAATTCTCCTATAACCAAATGCGATACGATACTCCTGCGTGTATTAATATCATCCTCGTAGCGAGTTCTGTTTCCATCAGTCTTATATTCAAGATATTTTGTAGCTAACAATGATGGCCAAGTAAATAAATTCGCATCCTCTGCAACTTTCATTATGTGAGACTTTTCCAATATTGATAGCGCTTGAATAGCTTTGTTCCATTCATTTTTCTTTTCCAACCGCCAGTCATCAATACGATTAACGGTATTTGTCAAAACTGCACCTGAAAGATGCCGCTCTAAGGTGTGTTGTCCAAGTGCATTAATTTGCAACATAACAAAAAAGAGAAACATTAAAATTTTATAGCATTTTCTACTTCTTCTCATAAACTAATGCTCGAGAGCCCTTATTAAGTGTAAAAACAATTATTCCATCAAGATCTATTTCATACTTACCCTTTCCTTTAATCACAATCATTGGAGTCGATATCCCCGATTCAACTCTAATTGTACCCGTATGTTGACTTTCGATCTCCATAGTTTGCGTTATACCATTTTTCCTCTTTGCAGAAACCAGAAAAGCTCCATCAGTCAAAAACCTTTTAAAAGAAATATCTTTCCAGGCAGTAGGTACAGCGGGAAAAATTCTTAATTTTCCATTCCAATATTGTAAGCACAGTTCTTGGATGCTTGTCATTGCTGCTAACGGGGTTTCAATTACTGGTCCCGACTCGGCATAAAGCGTATTCTTTTTAATATAAGATTTTAATAAATTATCAAGAGATGCTAAGGCATCATCTCCCCTTCCCATCATGGCATACATCGATGCGGCACCAGTAAATGAATAACCTTGCAAGAACTGATTTTTACTCTGCCAGTACTTAATTGAACGCTCAATCAAAACTCTATTTTCCTTTTGATCCCAATTAATTTCATAAAAAGGATAGATCATCATTAAATGAGAATAATGTCTATGTGACTCACCATAAGGAACATCCTTAGCTATCAAATAACCGTTTACACCTTGTGGAAAATCGATCAAATTTTCGAGTACATCGAGCCATCGATCATATAGAGGATCTTTCCTATTCTTTTCATCATCTAGCTCGATGAGTGATCTAAGCCCCCATCTCAGAATAGCTAGATCATAATTCGTATCATAAGCATACCCATATTTATATTCTGGCGAATAAGTTTTAACAGCGATATGATATTTTCCTGATTCATTTTTTTCTAATAGATGCAAATAATAATTAACCGCCTCTTTAAGTAAGGGAAATAAGCGGTCATATACCTCTTCCTGCATGCCATAGCGATAGTAAGAATAGTAGCTATGCAATAACCAAAGCAAGTTGCCAAGTTCTTTTTCACCATCAGAAGCATCGGAAATTGAGACTCCCTTCTCTAAGAGAACAGGACTCCAGAGATCGCTCGCAGATGAGCGCCCAATAGCAATGCTATTATAACGATAAGCCACAGGAACATTTTCTCTCAAATTGGAGACATTCTGATCAATCATTTGAATTAAAGAATTCGCGATATCAAGATGGTTTGACGTGAAAACAGGAGAATATGTCAATTGCATATTTAAGTTCATCCAGTAAGCTGGCCAAGGAGTAACGCTCGTCCATGGTCCCTGCAAATCTATTGCTGGCTTATTTGTTCTGGTGGCACTTGCTAATTTATACAACTGCATTTCATAAAAACGCTGATAAATTTTATCTGGTAATGACAAAGAAGAAGCACTATAATAATTACACCACCAATTTTGGTGTTTTTCCAAGGCTATAATAATATCTTTAGAATCAAAATGATTAACATAATCAATTGTTTCTTTTAGATAGCTCTTGTTAACCTGATTATATCCAACCGAGACAACATAAACATCATTGTCCATACCGAGCATTTTCTTATATACAGTTGCATAGCCACCGCCAGCTAATAACTCTTGATTATAAAAAGAAAACCCCTTACTAGTTCCTGATTTTCCCTCAGGATTGCGAGTATAATAAGTAGGTTTTTGTGTATAATCAAATTTCATACGGGGACTAATAGCAGAATCCGGACACCAGTTAAAAGAGTCGTTCCCATGGTAGTCCTTTTTAATGACTTCAATGAGTATAATATTATCATCAGACAGTGTTGTCGTTTTAATATGCAACATACCATCCGAAGTCTTAATATTCGTTTGAGAATAAGCTTGCTGAATAAAAATATCACCACCTATACTATCAATGTCCACATTAAGGTTTATAGAAAAATGCCCCAGTGACAGACGAGCTTTATCAAAAAGCTTTTCACGATTTTTTTCACGGTGATCATAAATATCCGTTCTACCAATATCTATACGTACAGCTTGTGAAGATTTCAAATAGGTCATCGTTCCTAGTAAACCATTCCCCGTGAATACCCCTTCATAAATACTTTTACCCAACTGAGAAATATGAAATATTGGTTTGTCTTGACCCTGAGCACGACAAATAACACATAAGATTGAAATAAAAAAAATATATAAATTCCGCATAAATAGGGTTCAATTGGGCTCTAAAATGTACTTTTTTTAGTAGACACACAAGAGAAACTTACGAAATCGTTTGAGAAGAAAATCATGAAAAAAGGGTAATAATGGTTTCAGAAACCATTATTACCCTTTTTTCATGAAAATTTAATAAGGATGATAGATCCAATAATAAAACAACTAGATCAATCCACTTAATACTGTCCTGTACTTAAAAGAACCAATGTACAAGCATTTTCAGTATCAATACCTATTGCACCTGCAAGTGCTACTAATTCCGCATTTTCAGCTCCAGGATTAAAAATAATCCGCTTTGGCTTTGTTTCTAAAATATAATCCAAATAGCTTTTTTGATTTGCTGCGCCAACATACATAGTAATGGTATCAATATCCGTGTGAATAAGTCCCATAGGTTCTATTTCGACACCAGCAACTTCACCCTTCTTAAGCCCAACATTCACAATATCATGTCCATATTGCTTCAATTTATAGGCTGCTTTATACGAATACCTTTCTGGATTAGTACTCGCTCCTATTATTAGCGTTTTTTTCATAACTACTTATTTTATTAAACATCATCAGCCACATTACCAGCATCATTATATATTCCCTTTCTTAAGATAGGCATCCCTAAAATTTTATACAATTCATCCAATTTAACTAAGCTACCATTAGTCATATTCGATAAAAGTACAATCGTAACGTTATTTTTTAGATCCCTAACATACAAATTGCGAAATCCGTGCCACCATCCAGTATGATAGATTATTAGATCATTATTTCTGTGAAAAGTGCGCCAACCTAATCCGTATCCAAATATTCCATTTTTAGATTTCGCACGATCGACATAAGCAGAATCTAACGTTTCTTTCTTTAATAACCTACCTTCATTTAACGCTAAATCTAATTTATACAGATCCCGAACTGTACTATAAATTCCCTTATCGCCCAGAGGGCCATCTTGAAAATTCTGAACAACAGATCTTCTCCAAACCTTATCGTGACCGATAACATCTGTCGGAATTTTTTCATAAATAGCTTTTGACAATGCAGCTGTATTAGTCATTCCTGCTGGATTAAAGACATTTTCTTTCATCCATTCCGCATAACTTTGATTAGTTACCTTTTCAATAATAGCGCCTAAAACCATAAAATTCGAATTGTTATAAAAGAATTTACCATCAGGTTTACCATAGCGATTCGGTTTAAACTCAATCAGCATATTCATGACATCTTGATTGGTCATACCCTTCTTTTTTCCTTCCAATGCTCTTCCGAAAAATAAACATAATTTGGCAATCCAGAACGATGAGACAATAATTGCTTTATTGTAATATCTGGATAGGGAAAATTAGGATAAAAATCATTAATAGTTTGATCCAATTTCAATTTGCCCTCTTCAACCAATTTCAAAATACCAATACCTGTAAGTGGTTTGGAAACAGACGCTAATTCAAATTTCGAATCAATCTTCAAACTATCTTTTAAAAGATAATTTGCCCAACCAAATGAGTTCTGATATAAAATCTTTCCATTTTTTGCAATCAGTACATTACCATTAAATCCTACTCTTATGCAAATTTTGCATAAAAGCTTCAATTTTAGGATCTGCTTCAGATGGATTGTATATAAGCTTTAAACTGTCAGTCTTAGCCTGTTCAACTAATGCTTTTTTTTGCTTTTCTTCTTTCGAACTACACGATACGGTTGCTATAATAAGAACAGCAACTATGCTTTTTAATATATATAATTTCACTATTTAACGGATTCTATTTCTTTTCTAATGTATTAATGCTAAAATGCTGATTAGTACTAAAAAAAAGAAAAAAACAATAAAAGGTCACTTTATATAAAGTGACCTTTGAATATACTTATTCGAAGTAAGATTACGCTAATAATCTCACTGGATTTTCTAATAATGCTTTAATGTTTG
>NZ_ASZT02000187.1:0-8092 GCF_001006065.1 Sphingobacterium sp. IITKGP-BTPF85 | reverse complement strand
TTTTGTGAACCCACTGGTACAAAACTCGAACTCTTTTTTGGAAGATTTAAGGAGATTAAACCAATTGAAAGATAGCCCTTATCAACATGATTTAAATGAAAAAGTGATTTATAAACAGAAATTAAAAAGGTAATTACTCGTCTGGATACCATCCCCAATCCTTAAACACTGACCTATAATGTATTGTTCTATATTCTATTTCTTCCTTCGGGTCTTTTCTTGAAATACGTATTGGTATGGCATTATCCATCTGCGAGGCTAATATGCCATAATTATCATTAATGACATCCAATAGTTCATGATACAGAGTGTAGAAGACTAAAGTTTCATGAAATCTCTCCGTCCATTCTTCAAAAGATTGATTACGAAGTTGACTATATAGGTCCTCTTTTACATAATTATTCAACAAAATGCTCCTACCCAATATTGAATATTGAGAATGAGCTATCGAGTTTCTGATTTGAAAACTGTAACTGTTTTTAAATGAATTATATATTCTTGGAATAGAAGCCTTAAACTTATCTCGGATTTTAGTACGAATAATAAAATCTCTCGTTCCGGTAGCTCCTTTTTCCCTACTAGTTGTTTGAAGCTTATAATGCCAATCGTAATCGCCTCCGACAGAAAGATTAGCAAGTTGGAAAAATTTCTTGATAAATGTATCCGATTCCCATATTTTCAAGTAAATCAACATTTCAGTTTGTATAGATATCGCTTCATCAAAATTTAAGCGGTCAATTTCCACTCGCTTTTCTTCGCTGTATTCTAAGTTCAATAAATGATTTCCTAATGTTTCTAGTGAAATATTATGCTTAATATATTGACCTATAAAAGAATGATGTGTATTTTCTGAATGCCCATCATGGTTAATGCCAAACATATAAGGGCTCATTTTTTCTTTGAGATTATCCCAACTATATACTTCTGGATTATAGAAGCCATTTAAATGGACTAGTAATAAATCACTGTCATGTGTTTGCCTTTCTAGAATAAGTTGATATAGTTTATCAAACTCTATTCGCAATTCTCTGTATTTACTGTCTAACAGCTCTTTAAATAACATATCTATAAATTAATTGAGCCCCTTTCTTTTTCTAATGCATTTACTTTGAGGAAGTTCGTGAAAAATCAAGACCTGATAGCTCCGTTGCAAAGTCTGCTAAAAATGGTTTAGAAAGGTTAACAATAGTCTCGTCTTTCAGTTTTTTTGCAGATAGTTATCGAAAGATATTGATGACGCTAAGTAGCTGTATATATCATTTTT
This sequence comes from Sphingobacterium sp. IITKGP-BTPF85, assembly GCF_001006065.1. Classification (NCBI taxonomy): domain Bacteria; kingdom Pseudomonadati; phylum Bacteroidota; class Sphingobacteriia; order Sphingobacteriales; family Sphingobacteriaceae; genus Sphingobacterium; species Sphingobacterium sp. IITKGP-BTPF85. Next base: position 6,828 of record NZ_ASZT02000187.1, on the reverse strand, counting down.
GTCTGATTGATATTTCTTTTTTCTCTTATCAATCTCCTTGAAATAGCCTTTGATTAAGTCTGTAAGGCTATCTTTATTGGTTTTGAAATAGCCAAAATACTTTATTAATGTATTCACATTTAGAACAAGAACAGGTTTGACAGTTTGAAATTTCTTCCTCACATCGTCAAAATCTACTGAACATTTTTCATTAATAAACAGATTTGTGCCAAATACATTATAATTTGTATCTGAGGTGAGCAAGATTGGGTAAATATTCAGCTTTTTAGCGGTTTTAATTTTGAAAATGCCCGACACTTCATCTTGATTTGTATCGTCAGAAATTTGCTTTAGTTGATGTAATATCTGATAAACACCCTTATTTTTCCACTTGCTTCCTTCTTACTTATAAAATTATCCTCTATCTTTTTTTTAAACGCATCAAAATCAATATTTTCAATATCCTTTGCATTGACGTTTGTCATTTTTGCTTCTATGACGAGGAGATTGTCTGATGATGTCTTTATGAGAAAATCTTGATATTTATTGTCACTGTGGACTATCTGTTGTTTATGGGAAAATATTTTTTGAAGTAGAATTTTACAGAGATAGTCCTCAAAATATTTTTTGCCAATGTAAGACAAAAAATTATTTAAATTGCTCAATTTACTTCCGGATGGTTCAATAGTTTTTTTGAAAATCCTAAAGAAAAAACCTTGGTCTATCGTGTATTGAAAAAAATTGAAATCAAGTATTATTAGTTCTTCTTCATTGTTCTCAAATAATGGTCTTGGTATAACATCAAAATTCAGAGTTAATTTCTTTCTTTGTGTTATATACTCTTTTCCTATTGTCCAGTCTTTGAGAAAGTCAGTTGGAATGGCTGTTTTCTCTAAAACAAATTTTGCATTATTCTTATCCGTATCTGTATATAATCCTATCAAAAATTTGGCAATGTTCCAAGGAGAAGCCATACCGTAGTCTTGACAGAAACTTATAGTTTCAGTTCTTAGCTGTATATCATCGCTTAAAATTGCACATGAACGCAAATTTTAAAAGGTATGTTATTGGTGTCGTGGCTCGTATGTAATATTGCTGTAATGCATCTAACGCAAATACATCTCTAAAACTAGTCAAATTGCTGGTAGCATCTAATTTGTCGTTATACTTTTCATTATAAATGAGTATGGTTTTGAAAAGATCAAGAGCAAATTCTGGGTATGACAAATCCTCTTGCTGACTTTCATTGTAGTTATTTAAGGCATCTTTTATTAGTTCAGATAAATGAGCAGAGGCGAAAAAGCTACCATTGCTCGTTTTATCATCAAGATAATCTATTAATTTTTTGACAATAGACATTTCACCAAACAGAACCTCCTTAAAAATCCTCCTGTCATGTTCTTCTTCCTTTAAGTCATATATTATAGCGTTTATATATGCAATTTTTATAAGTATATTTTTTGTTGAGTATTTTCGCAACAGTGAAAATGTATCGCTCGGTAGGGATGCATTAAAAACATCCTGATAACCATATAACACCTTTAAACTTTTTATTCCCTCCATATTGATTTTAAATTTACTGAAATTCCCATTGCTCCCGACCAAATATCCTGACGAATAAGAAAACCAATAAAAAAATCTTCCCTGACTTCGTCCTGTCTCATGAAAAAAGCTCATTACTAATGTTAAAATTTGTGTAGGAGGAGTGGCTTTATTTAATAAACCTTTAAATATTATGAGACACCTATTGCACAAAATCGTCTCCGACATACAGAAACAGGAGCAGAAATTATCGGCTGAGGCTTCCAATTTTATGGAGGAGGCTTATGAGATGACAGTTTATCTGAAAGAACTTCTTGGTAACATTAAAGAAGATATTGTAAACGAGGGTTTCAAAACCAAAGAAGACGAAATCCTTTTCTTTAAACAGATAAAACCTACCTTACTCGGAAAACTTATCTATTATAACAAGATATTCAGGATTGAAACCGCATGCCCTGCAAGCAATGGAAAAATATATGAGAGCTATTTCTCCATGCACCTGCGAGACTTGAAACTCGAATATACCGAACATGTCTGCAATTCCGATTTTTACCGCTACTACCGTTCTGGTAGAACCGACCATGATGAGCAATATTTCACACTTGGAAAAATAAACTGCTATGACGGTCTGAACAGCTTCGTATTTGAAATCGACCCGAAATTTTCGACTTACTTTGATTATAAAGTGGCGAAAATCATCGCCAACGAACTAATCTATAATTATCTGACGACAAAGTTAAGCCCCGAACAAAATCCAGATATTCTGCTACAACACGAGGAAACAAAAGACTTCTTTTGGACACAGACAAAAAATGGACTTATCGAATTGATTTATGCACTCTATGCCTACGATGCCATTTCGCACGGGAAAATAGGCATCCGAAAAATCAGCATGGTATTCCAAATCCTGTTCCGTGTTTCACTGAACGATATACACAACAGCTTCCATAGAATGAAAACCCGAGCAGGCTCACGGACATTGTTTTTAGACCAACTGAAATACAGTTTAGAGGAATATATGGACAGGGAAGACAATCCATAATTCTTATTTTCTTTTTCCACCATAAGGACAGCATCAATCGGTGCTGTCTTTTTTTTTATCCATTTGCCTATATGTGTCTATCGGCAAATCCATTGGATTTGATGTCGACCGATTGACCAAAAATGCCAAAAAACTATCAAAATGGCACTTTACACGAATTGAAAAAAAATGAGAAAAGTGCCGTTTAGATAGACACGTATCGGACGACAGCCTCCGCCAATCGCTCCAATTTTGTGGTGTTAGAAATCATTAAAAAGGAATTATTATGAACATCGACAGAATGGAATTTATCGCATGGATGGAACGTATCATGGAACGCTTTGACATTTTGAAAGAGTACGTCCTAAACATCAAGAAAGAACGCCACAGCATAGACGGCGAGGAATTACTGGACAACCAAGACCTGCTCCTCATGCTGAAAATCAGTCACCGTTCTTTGCAACGTTACCGCTCCACAGGCAAGCTACCGTATTACACCATTAGCGGAAAACTGTACTACAAGCTATCGGATGTACACCAGTTCATTAGGGAAAGTTTCAAAGCACCCATACGGCGTACAAAAGAAAACCGATGACAAACCCTACCACGTAAAGACGGGTAAGGCTTTGCCGTACCTGCTTCACGTACTTTCGGACAATAAACTTTAAATAATCAATATCATGAGCGAACAGACAATTGAAAATCCACAGCAATACCCCGAACAGCTTTCGGATGTGCTGCTGGTGATGGATAAGGAGAAAAAGAAAATCCAAGCCGTCACGGGTGTAGACGAAAACGGTAAACTAAAAACCGTTGATGCAACCAAGAAAAACCAAAGCCAATTCATGCGGGTTGACAGAGCCGGAGATTTGTTTACAAATTTCTTCTCCAACTTCTGGCGACAGCTAAAAGACCCAACCCATTTATCATTCTTTAAAGTGCCTGCAAAGGAAGCGGTCGAGACAGCTAAAGAAATGCAGAAACAGGTCGATGCCCCCACTAAAGAGGGCGAGGCTGTCATGGTAAAACATGAGGTCAAAGAGCCAAAGGAGCAACAACAGGAAACCAAAAAGGATGTGGAAAAACCACAGGCTACACCGGAGACACAGCAAGCACAGGAGAAAAACGAATACCGCTATAAGGTAGAAGATGTAGACTGGAAAACTTTAGGACAATTCGGTATAAACAAAGAGAAAATTGAAAAAGACGGTCAGTTGGATTTGCTATTAAAGGGCTATAAAACCAACAAGGTATATCCCATAAGTGTCAACTTTGGTTCTGCTATCATGCGCTCGGAAGCAAGGCTCGGTTTCCAAGACGGTGAAAACGGAAAACCTGTATTTGTCATGTATGGAGTGCGCCACGAACCCAATCTCAAAGCTCCTTTCTTTGGTCACGAGTTTACCAAAGAGGACAAAGAAAATCTGCTCAAAACTGGAAACATGGGGTGTGTGGTGGAATTGACCAACCCCAAAACAGGTGAAAAGATACCATCCGTTATCAGTATCGACCACCTAACGAATGAGGTTATCGCATTCCGGCAGGAAAGAATAAAAATACCCGATGAGATTAAGGGTGTTAAATTGACCGAAGACCAAAAACGGGATTTGAAAGAAGGGAAAGCCATTTATTTGGAGGGGTTGGATTTTAAGAACAGTACGAACAAAAATGCCCATGTGCAGTTCAATGCCGACAAAAAATATACGGAGTTTCTCTTTGGTGATAAAGCACCCAAGCAGACACAGGAAAACGACCCGAAATACTATCGTGGCAAAACGTTCTCCGATGAACAATACAAGCAACTCACCGAGGGCAAGACACTCTACGTTTCGGATTTCAAAGACGGACAGGGAAACCCCTATAAAGGGTATGTCACGCTGAACAAGGAAACGGGAGGCTATGGTTTTAGCTTTAAAAACCCCAATGCGCTGAAAAATAAGGCACAGCCTACCGAAGCGTACAAAACACAGGTTGCCGTAAACTCCGATGGGAAAACCAATGAGGCGACCAAGCACATCAAAGAACCGCTAAAACCAGAGCAACAAAAGCCGAAAACCAGAACACAACAGCAACGGCAGAACTTCCCTAATATTACGGCTAAATCCAAAGGGGTAAGAAGATAACCACTAAAAAAGTAAAGTATTATGAAAGCAATCATTGCAGAAAAGCCAAGTGTGGCGAGGGAAATAGCTGCCCTGTTGGGGGCGACCGAAAAACGGGATGGTTACCTCACAGGGAACGGCTATCAAGTTACGTGGGCATTGGGTCATTTGGTCGGACTGGCTATGCCCGAAGACTATGGTGTATCAGGCTTCCAAAGGGAAGCCCTGCCCATATTGCCCGACCCTTTTATACTTACGGTACGAAAGATAAAAAAGGGAAAAAGTTATGTTCCCGATAGCGGAGCATTAAGACAGTTGAAGATTATCGAAAAGGTCATCAGTAGTTGCGATAGTATTATCGTAGCCACCGATGCCGGACGTGAGGGCGAACTCATCTTTAGGTACATCTACGAATACCTAAAATGCCGGAAACCCTTTGAACGTCTATGGATAAGCTCGCTCACCGAAAAGGCGATTAAGCAGGGCTTTGAAAACCTAAAAGCCGGAAGCGATTTTGACGGACTGTACCGTGCCGGACAAGGACGTAGCAGAGCCGACTGGCTTGTGGGTATCAATGCCTCGCAGGCGTTGAGTATTTCGGCAGGGCGTGGCGTTTACTCGCTTGGTAGAGTACAAACGCCTACGCTTGCCCTTATCTGTAAGCGGTATTTGGAAAATAAAGATTTTGCTATCAAAAAATACTTCCAAATCCAGTTGCAACACCGTAAAGAATTTGTTGACCTTAATAGCCTTTCCAAAACCAAATGGAATGACAGAAAACTCGCTGACGATACCTTGAAATCTGTCCAACGTGCCGGTACAGCCATCGTTACGGCAATCGAAAGCAAAACGGTTTCGGAACAACCGCCTCTGCTGTTCGACCTTACGGGGTTGCAGAAAGAAGCCAACAAAAGAGCATCCTATACTGCCGAGGAAACATTGAACATTGCCCAAAGTCTCTATGAAAAAAGTTTATCACCTATCCACGTACAGGGAGTAAATACATTCCCGAAGATATATGGTCGGAAATCCCTGCACTGGTAAGGAGTTTGGAAGCGAGGGCTTCCTGCAGAAAAGCGGTTGGAAAAGTGAAATGGGGTCGTTTCAATAAACGTATTGTGAATGACGTAAAGGTCACAGACCACCACGGTCTGCTGATTACCGAAAAAATCCCATCCGAACTGTCTGCACACGAAAATGTGATATATGATATGATTGCGCTCCGCCTACTGGAAACCCTTTCATCTGCCTATACCAAAGAAATAACCGACATCGGATTGCAGGCATTGCACTATGATTTCACATTGAAAGGATGTAAAATATTAGAAGCCGGATGGCGTGGCATCAAAAATAAATTTATAGATGAGGACAGCGAGCCTGTGCAGGAACTGCCGGAGTTAAAGGTAGGTGATGAACTGAAAATCAAAGAGGCATCGGTATTGGAAAAGCAAACCAAACCACCTGTGCTTTATACCGAGGCAGGTCTGTTGTCCGAAATGGAAAATGCCGGAAAAGAGATTGACAACGAGGACGAACGGAAAGCTCTAAAAGACATCGGTATCGGTACGCCTGCCACAAGAGCCTCCATTATAGAAACACTCTTTAAGAGAGATTACATTCGGCGTGAAAAGAAATCCCTTATCCCCACCGATAAGGGATTGCAGGTTTACGGGGCTGTAAAGGACAAAAAGATTGCGGATGTAGCCATGACCGCCGAATGGGAAATGGCATTGCAAAAAATCGAAAATAACGAGGCAGGTGCCGGTGCTTTTCACCGAGATATGGAAGCCTATGCCACGTCCATTACACGGGAGCTTTTAGTAACGGGCATTGGCAAAGAAAAACAACCCGAACTGACCTGCCCTAAATGCAAAAGCCGTGAGCTATTGATTTGGAACAAGGTTGTAAAATGCTCGGATGAGGCTTGTGCTTGGCTTCAATTCCGTACTGTATGCGGAGTACCGTTGAGCCTTTCCGATATAGAAAGCCTTGTGACCAAAGGAAAGACCAGCCTTATCAAAGGTATGAAAAGCAATTCGGGCAATAAATTCAATGCCTATGTCATCATGAACGATAAAGCCGAAACATCTTTTGAATTTGAAAACAGGAAACCAAAAAGGAAATAAAATAGATGCTTTATTTTCAGAACGGTATACAGCGTGAGGGATAGAAGCGACATCCTTT
>NZ_ASZT02000186.1:0-8108 GCF_001006065.1 Sphingobacterium sp. IITKGP-BTPF85 | reverse complement strand
AATTAGTTTGAAGACATACAATCAACGATGATCGTATGATCCACTACAATTTTCACTGTAGGATATCTTACATTATAACATTTAAGCAAAGTTGTTTTTGGAATCTTTTCAAAATACCCAGCCCCTATCAATTTTTCCAAGGCTATTCGTAATCTTTCAAAAAAGGCCTTTTGAGCCAAAATTTCATTTCCTGCGGGTGATACATATTTTTTAGATACTTTCCTTCTAGCCATTTAAATATAGTTTACTTGAAAATTCGATTAAATAGGTGAGCTTACTGCCTCAAAATATAAGGAGGTTTATTTTTAAATTTTAATATAGTGAAAGAATATTATATAAAAAATTAATTAATGAAACTCAGAAGTAACTATTCAGGTATCTAGTTTTTAGCTATTGTTATGAATGTGTTTAGGATATTCTGGTTGTTTTTAATGCATGTATCTATTATGGATCTTATTATTGCATATATGTTTGCTCCTGTGAATGATTTAAACATTCCAGATATCTTTTGTTTTACTTTTACATTTCTGATGGCCTGTTCGGATGCATTATTGTCGGCAGGAACATCGTATTGATACAAGAAGGTCAGCATATGATCCCTGTATTTAAGTATCCTTTTTTGAAAGGTTATCACATCGGGATACACAGGCTCTATAACTTGCATGCAGAGCTCATTGAGTATGGCTTCGATTTCAGACCGTTCTTTTATTGGATTATCATATTGCTCGGGTCGCAGTATTTTCTTGAGTTCCAGGGCCTGCATAAATAGTTGGAAAACCTTGCTGGTCCATGTACAATTGTACTTTTCTTTAAAATAGTTAAGTTCCCTTAACAGGTGAGCTATACATAACTGATGCCCTTGGGCAGTTGTTTTGAGGTGGCTGGACCAGCAGTCGTGAACCAATATGGCATTTGGAAATCCAAGAGGAAAATGATCAATAACAGTTTGATATGCTCTATTGGTAGCAGCTACGATGTAGGTAGCCAATTTACATTGCCAGGTCCAGAACCAATTTTTATCGCCATTGATTTTCATTCCTGTTTCATCGGCACCCACAACGCTGGCTTCCATCACTTTGGTTTTGATCAATTTATAGGCCGGTAATGCTTTATTAGCAAAGCGTTCCAGCATATTGCAGACCGTACCCTGGCTGATGGGCATGTTATAAAGCGTGCTGAAATGTTCGGCGATACGTGCTACTGGCATATACTGACGGGTGTGCAGATAAGCGACCTGTGCATGGGCATTAGGTCCATAACTGATAGGAGCATTTACACCACTAGGAAAGCTGGCACGGGTCGTATGTCCGCAGCTGCAACTTTTCGCAAATATGCGATGTTCGGTAAAGCTAGGGATCACAGCAGGTATATCAATAACTTGACGTCGATTCAACAGTTCACCTTGAAAAGCACCCAGACCAAGTCCACAGCAATTGCAGAATTGTGGCTCATGGTCTTCAATAACATCTGGAGTGGTAGACATCAGAAGAGTACTTCCGTTATGACCTTTTTGAGCTCCTGGTTTCTTTCCACTGGGATTACGCAAACTATTGGTTTTCTTGAGCGGACGGTTTTCATCCTTAGAAGGGGGGATCGAGCTGTTGCCACTATTCTTTTTGGGAGCACTTAATAAACGGTTCTGCTCCAAAAGAGTGCCAATGGTAGCATTCAGATCCGTGATTGTAAGATTAAGGTCTTCGATTATCTGGTTAAATGATACCTGCATCGAAGCGATAATCTGACGCATAGATTCTATTTCAAGGGCCTTGGATGACTCGGCTGAAAGACGTGCCGCTGATTCCTTTTCGAGTAAATCAATTAGTACTAAAAACTTATCGTTGTCCATTACAAGAGCTTTCCTTTTTTACAAAAAACAGGATTTTAAGAAAATAATCCTAGAAATATAATAGAAAGTTATACAGTCAAATGTGGATAAAAACAAGACATTTTTAGAAAAATCAAAATATGAAATAAACAACCTGAGTAGTTACTAATTTTCTAATAATTTTCTATTCGTCTTCTAACTGCTATACTCCTACAACCTAAGCACCTTTGCAATGTTCAAAAACAGCGATAAAGATGCTCCTCATGGAGAAATATCACTTAGGCACTAATAAATGTTAATTTAAAATTCTTAGCGATGAAAACCACAATTACAAAAAAACATAGTCACTTAATCCGGATTCTCATCATTTCTGTACTTTCTCTTAGCCTAATGGGATGTCATACAAAAGTTGATGAAGAAATCACTGAAGATTTCACACAAAAAGGTGATACCATTCAAGTCCAAGGAAAGGTAAAATCACAATTAAAGACATATACTGTTCTCAAACAAGCTCATCAACTGGAGCTCATTACAGCCGGGACAGTGAAAGCTATTCCAAATCTCTATGCTGAAATCGGTTCTCCATTTTCAGGACGTGTTTCAGCAGTACATCTCAAATTAGGAATGAAAACAAAGTCCGGAACTCCCCTTTATGAACTGATATCTCCGGAATTTATTGATACTCAAAAGCTATACTTTCAGGCAAAAACAGCTTATCAAAATGCTAGATTGATTCTAAAGCGACAACAAGATCTTAAACAACATGGTGTAGGAACTGATAAAGATGTCGAAGAGGCCAGGGCCCAGTACGAAATTACAGAGAAAGAATATCAAAATACGTCTGCTTCGCTTAGATTCTTCAATGTAGATACTGAAAAACTAGTTTTAGGACAGCCACTTATTATCCGATCGCCTATTGGTGGTGAAGTTATCAGCAATGACATTGTTCTGGGACAATACATTAAATCGGATGATTTACCCCTTGCTAAAGTAGCCGAACTGAACACTGTCTGGGTAGTTGGAATGGTTAAAGAACAAAATCTAAACCTTATTAATAAATTAGATTTAGCCGAAATTGCTACAATAGCCTTTCCTGATGATAAGATAAAGGGAACCATTTACCACATCGATGAAATTGTAAATGAAGATACCCGAAGTATCCAAATACTTATTGAATGCCGCAATCCCGATCGTTTATTAAAACCAGGCATGTATGTGAATGTCAACTTTACTAAAAAAGCTTCTGATGCTGTGTTCATTCCTGCAAAATCATTACTACAATATAATGATCAAAGCTATGTGTTCTTAGCAATTGGGAAAGATAAATATCTCAGACGCTACGTCGAAACAGGTATCACAGATAAAGATCAGGTACAGATTTTATCAGGTCTGCAAGCAGGAGACAATATTATCAGTGAGGGTGCATTTTATCTATTAAATGCAAAATAAATAGTATTTCGAAGAAGTTTATTCACATAAAATCATAAAAACTGCTGGTACATTCTCAAGTATATCATTCCAATGAAATCAATTACGCTGTGAATTGCATTTGGAGATCTATTGAAATAAGTCTAGCTATGAAAACATCGCTGAAAAGCTAAGATAAATTAATGACTTTCTGATTGGTGCATCGCAACTTTAATCAACTCTATTCTAATGAAAAATATATTCAACAATACTATAGCCAAACGTTGGTTGGTCTTGGCTCTTTTTATTCTATTAACCTTTTTTGGATATTATTCTTGGACACAGCTTTCCATTGAAGCGTATCCTGATATAGGCGATGTAAGTTCTCAGATTGTGACACAAGTACCTGGACTTGCTGCAGAGGAAGTAGAGCAGCAAATTACTATTCCGATAGAAAGAGCTATCAATGGTTTACCAGGTATGCACGTGATGCGGAGTAAAAGTACTTTTGGACTGTCTATGGTTACAATTGTTTTTCAAGATGGAACAGACGATTATTTCGCACGCGCCCGTATTCAAGAACGGTTGACGGATCTGGAACTGCCTTATAACGCAGCCGCAAATCTTGACCCTTTAACTTCTCCAACAGGAGAAATATTTCGGTACATCATCGAAAGTAAATCACATGATCTACGCGAACTCACCGATCTGCAGACATTTGTCATTATACCCCGTATCAAGCAAGTGTCTGGAGTAGTTGATGTTACAAATTTTGGAGGTATTACGACACAATTTCAAGTTGAGATTGATCCCATTAAACTGGAACAATATGGTCTAGCCCTAAGCGAGGTAGTGAACAAAATTGAAACAAACAACACCAATGCAGGTGGAAGTGTTATGAATAGAGGAGACCAATCTTACGTCATTAGAGGAATCGGACTTCTCAGGACATTGGAAGACATCGGAAATATAGTAGTTAAATCCCGACAAGGAACAGCTATTTTCATGAAAGATATCGGTCAGATCAAATACGGAAATCTTGAAAGAAAAGGCGCTTTAGGCTATTCTGATAAACGTGGAGCAAACTATTCCGACAATATTGAGGGAATTGTGCTATTACTTAAAGGCCAAAACCCTTCTGTCGTTTTAGAGGGCGTCAATCAAGCTATTGATGAATTAAACAATACCATCTTACCTGCGGGAGTACAGATTCATCCGTTCATGGATCGTACTCAACTTGTAGAAACAACCTTAACTACCGTTTCCCACACCTTATTAGAGGGAATGGGTTTGGTTATTATTGTACTCATCATATTCCTTGGTAGCTGGCGTGGAGCGCTGTTAGTTGCTATTACCATACCTATCGCTCTGTTGACAGCTTTTATCCTGATGCACTTTACGCATGTTCCGGCTAACTTGTTGTCATTGGGTGCCATCGATTTTGGTATTATAGTCGATGGGGCCATTGTCATGATGGAAGCTATCTTGAAAAAAGAGAAGAGAATGAAGATGAACAACTCACAGAATTAGGTATTGCTTCTATTGTAAAGCAAATGGCTAAACCCATATTTTTTGCAACAATCATTATAATCACGGCTTATATTCCCCTATTTGCATTTGAACGTGTAGAAAAAAAGTTATTTACTCCTATGGCTTTTACAGTAGGTTATGCATTGTTGGGTGCGTTAATAGTTGCTCTATTCCTAATACCTGGACTCGCTTATGTTGTTTATCGTAAGCCTCAAAAAGTATATCACAACAAATGGTTAGAAAAATTAACTGTAGGATATCACAGACAAATCCAGCATTTATTAAAGCGTCCAAAGAGAGTATTCATGCCTTTAATAATCATTTTGCAGGTGCAATCATATTAACATGTACTGTTGGTAAAGATTTTCTGCCTCCCTTAGATGAAGGATCCATCTGGTTGCAAGTATCACTGCCTCCCGGAATCACAGTTGAAAAATCAAAGGAAATGAGTGATTCACTACGTGCGCGAACACTTCAATATGATGAGGTTACATATGTGATGATCCAAGCAGGTCGCAATGATGATGGTACAGATGCATGGACTCCCTCTCATTTTGAATGCAGTATTGGCTTACTTCCTTACAAACAGTGGAAAAATGGGAAAACCAAAGCTGATCTAATTGAGGAATTGGCTGCTGAATACAAACAGATGCCCGGATATGACGTTGCTTTTTCACAACCAATGATTGATGGAGTGATGGATAAAATTGCGGGGGCGCATAGTGAGCTCGTCGTTAAGATATATGGAGAAGACTTTAAGGAAATCCGAAGAATAGCAGATGAGGTCTTGATTACGTTGCGAAAAGTAAAAGGTGCTGTAGATTTAGCGATCGATCAAGAACCTCCATTGCCGCAACTACAGATAAAAGCAGACCGTTATAAAATAGCACAATATGGTTTAAATGTCGCCGATGTCTCCGACCTTATTGAAACAGCTATCGGCGGAAAAGCGGTTTCCCAAATATTTCAAGAGGGAAAGGTATACGATATTATCTGCCGTTATCATGAAGCAAGTCGCAATACCCCTGAAAAAATAGGAAATCTAATGTTGACAAATGAATCCGGAGCCAAAATTCCCCTATCACAAGTAGCGACAATAAAACTCAATACCGGAGAAAGCACAATCGCTCGTGAGATGAATAAGAGACATTTGACAGTGCGGTTAAATCTACGCGGAAATGATCTTACTTCCTTTCTCAAAGAAGCACAAGCTAAAATTGAAAAAGATATCAAATATGACCACAACGACATAAAAATAAAATGGGGCGGTCAATTTGAAAATCAAAATCGCGCATATCAGCATTTGGCTATTATTGTTCCTATGGCACTAGCATTAATGTTTATACTACTATACGGCGCTTTTGGAAGCTTCTCACAAGCCGGGTTATTGATGAGTGTTGTACCGCTTGCCATATTTGGAGGTATGCTTGCATTAAATATTCGCGCTATGACCCTCAATGTATCTTCAGTAGTCGGATTTATAGCACTCTTTGGTGTTGCAATTCAAAATGGTGTACTGATGATCACACAGTTCAATGCATTAAGAAAAAAAGGGTATGCTTTAAAAGAAGCAGTAATAGAAGGCGCTCAACATCGTTTCAGACCAGTAATCATGACTGCCACTGTAGCCATCTTGGGGCTTCTTCCTGCTTCATTGGCCACAGGTATTGGATCTGATGTTCAAAGACCATTAGCAACTGTCATTGTTTACGGATTATTCTTCGCTACCGTGATAACCCTCTATGCATTGCCATCATTATATTATCTATTAGAGAAAATAAATGCAGACAAAAAACATAATTAGTTTTCATCTCAAAAATACCATCACATGTTACGTCTTAAAAACATCCATAAAAAACACTTTCTACTATTATATTTTACTTTAGTCTTAAGTGTAATTACTCAAGCTCAGATTGACGCAGATATTCAAAAAGAGATTACTTATCCCGATTTTATAAAAGCTGTTGCTCAAAATAACATAGCTTATGCGGCAGAAAAGTTAAATATCAATATTGCTGAAGCAAATATTGAAAAATCCAAAATAATTCCTGATCCAGAATTTACCGCTGATGTATTTAATAACGACCAGCATAAGATGAAGATGGGGTACGGATACAATATCGGACTGGACTGGACCTCGAACTTGGCGGAAAACGGAAAGCACGCGTTGATCTGGCAAAAAGTGAATCTGAACTTAGCAAATATATATTGCAGGATTACTTCAGGAATCTCCGAGCCGATGCTACTGTACAATATTTAACCGCAATCCATCATGAGCAACTGATGAAATTAAAGTTCAATTCCTATGAAACGATGGATGAACTTGCAAAATCGGACAGTTTACGTGCCAAATTAGGTACAATTACTGCTATTGATGCCAAACAAAGTAAACTTGAGGCTAAATCCATATGGAATGAAGCAGTTCAGTCCATCGGAAATTGGAAAGGATCGTTGAGTAGCCTCAATTTACTGATGGGGAGTAAACATGCTGTACTTACACAGATGGCATTGGTGAATTTTTCTACATTTGACCGGTCTTTTTATCTTGATGACCTTATAGTCCATGCACTATCAAACCGTGCAGATCTACTGTATGCATTACAAAATAAAGATGTGTCAGAAAAAATGATCCGTCTTACAAAAGTAAATCGGGTACTAGATTTAGGAATAACGACAGGTATTACGCGCAATGCAGAAGCCCGCAATGAGTTAGCTCCCAGTCCAGCTTTCACTTCATCAAATTTTGGAATAAGAATTCCTTTGAAATTTTCAAATCATAGGAAAGGAGAACTTAAGGAGGCATTTTATACTGCCCAACAAGCTGGATTACAACATCAAGAGATTGAACTACAGGTGCAAACAGAAGTTAAGCAAGCATTTTATAACTATGAAGCGACTCAAAAGCAACTCCAGCAGTTCAACAGTGGTATTCTTGACGATGCTAAAGCTATCTTAACGGGGAAACTCTACGGCTACAAACGAGGTGATTCTAGTTTACTTGAAGTACTCCATGCACAGAGAACCTATATTGAAGTTCAACAAAATTATTATGAAATACTGTTTAATAATGCCCATGCTCTCGTTATATTGGAACAATCCGCAGGTATTTGGGATATACTTTTTTAGAAAAAAAACAATTTTATGTGTGTTTAAAAAATATTAATATGGATAATCAGAAGCATATTTTAATGAAATATGCTCCCAGAAAGCAACAAAAATCCTAGATAAAAAAAATATTCTCCCTCAAAATAAAGGATTTAAGGAATATTCGCAAGATATACTTGGCATATCTCAGGGATTTTTCTACCTTTGCATCACTCCAAACAACGAAGGAAACTTCAAAAAA
>NZ_ASZT02000185.1:0-8136 GCF_001006065.1 Sphingobacterium sp. IITKGP-BTPF85 | reverse complement strand
AATGATTATCTATGTGCTGTATGTGTAATAAAATAGGTTTTTAGTGGTTAATTGGTTGTGAGTAGTTAATATTTTTCAAGTATTTAATTTTTTATTTTGTTTTATGTAATAAATATATTTAATTTTAGTGTTCATTGTCGTCTGAATTATTGGACCTGTAGCCAACTTTACTTAATCTTATGCAGCTTGCTCAGTTTTTACGAAAATTATTATTTTACACCATTGGTGTTCTGTTATGTACTTTGCTCATCAATCTGGGTAGTTCATGGCATGATCCGATTGCTCGATTGAAAAGTGTTCCGTTTCGCACAATAGTGCTCATGACTGTGCCGCTGCTTTTCGTATACCTCATGTTATTGTCATGGTTCATTAATTTTTGGTATACAGACTTTAATGGGTTATTCAAATTGCCAAGGAAGTGGCAGTTTATTTTATTTGTACTGTTGGCAGCAGGTGTAATTGTGGCCCTACATATGATGGTACTTCATGTGGCAATAGGTCTTAAGACTGGCAAGTCTATATTCTCTAAGGCTTATTTTAGAGCTGACTTCTGGTTTTTCATTACACCGCTGCTCAGTTATTGTTGTTTTTTGTTTGCTCGCACAAAGGCATCGCTTCTTCCATTTCATAATACGAGAAAAACTTTGCGAGATCATCATACTTTGCTTCATGAACGGGCGGTTTTGGACAGTGCTTATCAAGAACTGCAGCAGCACCACCATGAGCTGTCCAGTGATCTTAACAATATGCTTCAAGATCATGTGCATTTGAGACATATGCAGGAAAATAATGATGACCTGGTTAAGGATATGAAAGCTGAAAATATAGCTTTAAAAACGCAGTTAGATCTTCTGAGCGATCAGGAGGCTGAGAAGCCTACTAAAATGTTTCCATCGCTTCAGAAATATGAACTTGATGCGAATGGAAATGGCCATTAGCGTGGACAGAGTCGAGGATCATGGATACATTGATGCATTTTATCTGGGACAGGCATCTGTCTCATGCTGTGCCGTCAGGAGGTGTGCGCCGGGTATATGAAGTGATGCTCATACTCAAATTTCAAAAATATAATCTTGGTGTTTACGTTTCTGGTGAAAAATGGGTTTTAGAAGATGAGGAAGCCGCGATACTGTTTCGTAATCCCTGGATGGTGACGGTGAATGCAGATGTTACCTTAAATATGTTGTATTGTAATGGAAAATTCTTACCTGGTGTGGCTGGGGTCGGTAAATTAAATATATTGATCGATGATCTCTGTCAAAATGTTTTGGACGAAAGGGTGAAGCATCATAAATTGAAGAAACTATTACTGTCTAGACATTTTAGAGACAGCTTCAAAAATTTTTGGAAACCTGATTGTTTACTTAAAATGGATGCAGCACGATTGTACGATACATTTGGCAAAAATAAGTAGGCGATAAATTTATCTTTAACAGTAAGGTATTGGGCTTTCAGGTTGTGCAACCGTTAACTGGAACCCCATAGATTCGGTACCGGACATGAACAGTCATTTTTTATGTTAAGTTTTATTGAACGAATCTGCCAACAGCTGGAGATCATTACCCAATTGTTGGAAAAATCTGTGCAACAGTATGAAGCATCTCTCTCGAGAGGCGATCTTCCCGATGCGGAACCCGACCTTTCACATCTGTCTGATTTACTGGATATCAATCAGGTGATCGATCTGTTGAAGATTTCGGAGGCGACCTATTACCGTTGGGTGAAACAGGGGGAGTTGATACCGCGAAGAAAAGGGAAGCGACACTATTACTGTCTATCTGATCTGGACAGACAAATGAAAGAAGGTAGGAGAAGAGGAAGAATTTAGTGATTTTAGTATAAAAGTCATGCGATCAAAAGAAAGCATGACTTTTTATATTTAAATTTGATAACTTGTTCTTTTAAAACATAATCGGTAATTTAAAATGACCAATTGTCGTACAACAGGAGCCTGGAGGGGATTGATGCGTGCTTAAGATGATCAAAATTAATAGGAGTGAACATTGTCTTATTTAAAAATAAAAGATGTCTAAAGAAAATTTAAATAGCCCATTTAAAATTATAATCTCGAATGGAATCACCTATAGAGAGGATGATCCAAAGACCCCATATTCTGGAGCTTTCAACTGGACCGCTGTTGATGGCTCTGCTATAACATCAGTTTATGAAGATGGTTTTCTTGTCACTCAGTTGATTACGGACAATGGTCTGGCTAGAAGTAAAACGCTATTTAGAAAAGATCGCAGCCAAGAGATAACGATCTACGATGATAATGGAGATATTTACATTAGAAATCAAATCGTGGACGGGAAATTGGACGGCATGACAGAGATTTACACAGATGGAGTATTATTGATAACTACAGAATTTAAAAAAGGAAGAAAAAATGGGGAGTGCATTGTATACCATGCTGATGGGTCTATTAATAAGCGGGAGTATTATCTCAATGATGTTAAACAAGATTAGAAACATAAGATGAATTCTAGCTCTGTTCAATATGTTGGAATTAATGAAAACTATTTATTTCTTGTACTTTCTTGAGAAAAACTCATTAGAGAAGTAATGGGAAAATTAGGAAGCCATAATATGAAAATAAAGCCCATTACAGATCTAATTTAGAAAAGTATCCATACTGAAAAAAATACATGAGCATAGTAAAAATACCGAAAAAATTACGAGATATTTTGGACACTTTACGAAGTGGACAAATTGAAATTGGTCTAGAGCAGTTAGAGCAAATAAAAGGCTTTGAACCTCAGAAAGCTATAGTTCATGCGGAGATAAATTACTTCAACAGCAATTACGAAATCGCGATGACAAACGATGAAAGTGGTTTGCCATTTAATGACCAATGGTATGCTGGAAACGTTTTAAGTGAGCACTTTTCTGCATACACGAATACGGCTTTAATTACGGGAAGTATTTCAAGAGCAGAGACTTTTTACAGCAATTTCTTAATTGAAAAAGAAAAATTAAATTTACCTGAACATCAGATACGCACTTATAGGTTTCAAATTGAACGTCATTTATCTAAACTAAAGGGAGAAAACATCTTGAGTATTTGGGATAAACCGATTAAAATTATAAATGACGGTAAATCAACTGAGGAATTTATTGCACAACTGAAGCAGTATCGTCCAAAATTGACATTTGATAGTGAAAAAGGAGCGGAATACCTGCTTCACTTTATGTTAGAGTCAGGAAATACGGACGAAAGTCTAGCCTATTATGAAAAGTTTGCTGCTAAAATTTTCCTAGATAATATCCACATAAATGCCGCAAGACTTTTTTATCTGACAGGGCAGATCGATAAAGCAAGACAAGCTTTACTAACGTTTGCAAAAAATTGGTATCCTGTCGAACACATTCAAATCACTCCAATGGTGTTGTTCAATTATGATGACTTGTTACCGCTTTTGACAAAAGAATTTAAACAAGAGATTTTAAGTCTTCCAAAAGGAAAACAATAAAGCAATTTAGGGAGTGACAGCTGTTGTGAAAAAAGAAAACATCTCCATTGTCACTGACAATCAGATGCTAAGTTGTACAACAATTCGTCTGCCGGGTAGTGGCGTATATAATATCAAAGAGCACGAATGGAGACAAATACCTTACGAATTGTAAACGATAACCCTCAAATATAAATTGGTCATAGATTGCCAGTGATAAAACTAGTAATTTACGGGAGTTCTTAGTATTGCTAAATGAATATAATCATGATGAGAAAATATCTTTGTATAATGCTTCTTTTATCGCTGCAGCGAATGGTCTGCGTGCGCAAACGGTGACCAGTAAATTGCTCCCAACCAAATTAAAGGCAAGTTTTGAACGTGTAAAAGATGCTATCCCAGATATGGATGGCTGGTATATTGATCAGGATATGGAGGTTAAAGCCCTGGCGCATACAGATACTACTGCTACCTTTGAAATCCAGGAGAAAGGTTTAAGTACTGAAATTCTTGTTGATAACGAAAAAGAGTATAATAAGTTGGTCGCAGCGGCAGCAAAAGACGTTTCCAAACCAAGTATTTATATGCTCTATAATTACAAGTTAAAAGGCAAAAAAACGCAGTTTGTGCCGATAAAAAAAAGCTTTTTATTTTTTGAATACGGGTTTATCTGGACACTGACCGTAAAAAAATAGCAGAAAACGAAACTGAGCTTTCATTTGCATATAAATCGCTGGCTCCCACATTTGCCAATAAAATAGAAAGCGAATTTAAAAGCGATACCTATTATAGCAACAAAATTCTAAAAATATCGGTCGATGATAAGCGCATGCGTCAGCGGATCAACGATATTTTGATCAACAAAATGCATGTCGACAGGGATTATCCGGCGCCATCATATCCAACCCGTAATTAGGTTTTATATTTTGTGCCATGGATAATCTTTTAGATGTGATCCTGTTCAAATATTTCTACGGCGTATAGACCATATAGCCATCTTTTAAATCAACTCCAGTAAACCAGATTGGTCTTAGGAAATCCTCTTTTGTAATAGGAGTAGTCATATAATGACGAATGATTTCAAAGGGGTCTCCGTCCTGAAGGTCTACTTGCTTTGTATCCGAAATTTGAAAATGAATGGTTGAATTTGCCAAGATTGCCTCGTCCTGCTCGGTTAGTTCTCTTTTATAATATTTTTTTTCTATCAATGCTTTTATCGTTTCATAGTCCGCATCAGACTCCATGAAATTGATGCAGCCCTGCCAAAGGAGATTCCATCAACATACATGTAGTCCTTTGGATCCAGACCTTTCATCGCTGCATGTGCTTTTGCTTTGGCATGGTCAGGCATACAATCTAAACTATAGATAAGATTGGTGAATCTTGTAGCATATAGGGATTTGGAATTTTTAGCTTTTGGGTTGACCGCAAGCATTATCTCTGCATTAATTTTTTGACCAAAAAATGCCCCTAACTTGTCATAAGATGCTACTTTTTGGGTATTGGGTGACGATTCGCTTACTATTACTGGTAATACATCCTCATCAAAATCTTTCATTATAAAATTGATCATCGCAGATTTGCTCGGAACTATGAGCGTGACATCTGTTGTCTGTAAATAGTCTACAGGCGGAAGGTTTGGAGCTTCAATAAATTCATAATTATCCTCATTGAGCGAACTGATCTTCATAATAGCACCCAGGTATAGTTTCTCAATATTTTTATTGGTGAAAATCCTGTCTTTGTCATCGTCGGCTTCTTGTGCTAGGACATTTAAACAAAATAGGTGCAATATTAGTATGAGTATTTTTACTTTCATGACTTTGTATTTTCGGGTACATAAATAATCTTGATCTTTAACCAGATCGTTTTCATAGCGGCTCTACTTTTATCACTCAATATGTCATTTATCGACGATGGGTTGTAAAGCTGACCTGAGCGGAGGGCATTGGAATTTTCGCTTTTTAATTGGCTGTTATAGAGTGCAATATTTAATGAAATCTCATTTTTGTCGTTCTTGGTAGCAAAGTGCTTCCAGTCTTTTTCTTGATCCTGATAAATAAACAAATCTTCTTTTTCCCATTTTATTTTGTACGACTCTTTGTAGCCACCAGCTTTGGAAATGAACAAGGAGTCCTTTTTGAGGGTCATGGTCTGAGGCCTGAAATATTTTGGACGGTTTTTGAAGTTCTTATCTTGATCAGTTTGTGCAAATGAAGATAGCAAGTTATTATTTTGATAAAGGCCAAATTCCAATTGGCTCTCCGAGCTGTAAACATATGTCTGATCCTTGATCGGGTCTGGACCTTTCTCAGGTTCTGGCTCAGGTATAACTTTTGGTTCTTCGGGCGTTGTTTTTGTGCAGGACTGGAATACGATGGCTCCTAGGAAAAATATAAGGATATATCGAATATTGATAGCGGGTATCTTCATTTTATTAAACTTATAAAGTTAAAAGCTCTATTTTTGCTTATATCATATTTGGTTTTCTTTATAAATGTAGTGATTGTAAAATAGATTAACAAAATTAAATTCTCTTTATTGGGAATATTTAATTTTGCTAAGTCTATAGAAAACCAGTTTTATGATGACCCGCTTCCTATGGCAGTCTTTGTGACCGGAAATGAAATGCGATAATCCTGCAGTACGTAAATCCTTTCTATTTCCAAGCTTTCGTGATGCTGCTCTTCAGTTTGAGATTCTGTAAAAGTATTAAATGTATTAATGCTAAAAATTGCTATTTTACTATTATTTAATGCGTTTTTTGCATAAGTAACAATATGGTGAGTTGTATAATGGTGCATTAAAAGTGATTCCGCGGATGTTATCGATAATGTTGCTAAGTATCTTAAAGTCTCAAAATGGAAAGTTCGTGAGTATTCCAACTTGTTATTCGGAAAGTCAATTCATAAATAGGTAAAGAAGCCATGTATTATGGACTTCAATAGATGTAGGTCTTGATGCTTCAAATATCTCTGTTAGTACTGATGTTGGTATAAATTATCGACGTCTTCCTTCAAAAAGAGCCCTGTTCCTTCTGCCATTGTGGTTGCTGTACCACAAGCAATGCCCATACGCAATATTTCTTCCGGATTTCCCTTATTTACCAAAACAGACACCATACCTGCGACCATACTATCTCCTGCTCCGACGGTACTCCTGACTTTTACAAGAGGTGCGGCTTGTTGTATCTTTCCTTTTTCAGAATACAGTACAGCACCTTTAGCACCTAAAGAAACAACTATTATTTCCGCTTTACCGTATTGTATCAAATCTTTAGCGGCTTCATCCATTGTGTTCTCGGTCAATTCGCTTTTTCCTGAAAGAGCTGCTAACTCTCCGATATTCGGCTTTACAAGAAAAATACCCTCGTTCACAGCTATTTCCAATGCTTTACCAGAGGTGTCTACAATGACTTTACTGTTTTTGTGCTTACATATCTGAATAATGTCCTTTATAAATTCAGGCTTAACTTGTTCAGGTAAGCTGCCGCTTATAATGGTGATTTCGGGAAAAGTACTGATGCTTTCAATAGTTCTTAAAATATTGCTTTGTTCTTCTTCAGATATAGGCTGCCCCGGAAAACCGAACCTGAATTGCTGATTATTTAAAGCGTCTACAACAATAAAGTTTTCTCTTGTTTCATTTCCAACCGGCAAAGGCACAATATCAAGTTCCTCCTTTTGCAAAAGCTCTTCGAGAAGTTTCCCTGTCCTGCCTCCCGATGTAAAAATTGTATCTGATGCTATCCCTAATCTTTTTAAGGCTCTTGATACATTAATACCTCCGCCACCGGGCTCATACTTCGGAGCTTCACAACGCAGTTTCTTTTCGGGTAGAACCCCTTTAACCGAACTGCTTTTATCAATGCAGGGGTTTAATGTTATGGTTAGGACTGATTTTGACATTTTATTTATCTTTAGCTGTTGGCGAACCATAAGTTGCTGCGAGGATTCTTAGCGCCGCCATTTAATAGAAATACCTATATTCAAATATAATTAAAAAGATTAATAGATTTCCTTCAGCCCCTCTTTTGGCAATACCTTGTTGAACTAAACCTCCGGTAGCTTTCGCTGCGATGATTTAGTACCTTAGTATTTATTAACGTTTAAATAATTGATAATATGGTAACTAAAAAAATCTCCGGAGGAATTAAGAACGAACAAATATTTGAATCGTGCTTGTAATGAAATTACAGGTTTTTCTGAACTTCTGCAACGTTTTGAGCGAAATATTTCTATTTTAGGACGAAGCAAACGCACTTTTGAAAATTATTCGCGCCATGTGGCCGCAATGGTACTTCATTTTGGTGCTTTACCAACCGAATTACATCCCGAACAAGTTAAAGATTATCTCTTTGAACTGCAACAACGTTCCAATTCACCTTCGCAATCGTATTTTAAACACACTGTTTACGGACTTCGATTTCTTTTAAAAACAGAGAATTTACCTTACGATTATCTTCATTTACCATCGATTCCTAAAGAAAAGAAACTTCCTGTAATTCTGAGTAGGGAAGAGATATGGAAGATGCTTCAACATCCCGATTTGCTCAAACATCGCATTTTAATTGGATTGATTTATAGTTGCGGACTACGTTGTATGGAAGTTCGAAATATTGAATTAAAGCATCTGGATTTGATAGAAACTACCTTTCATATTTGTTCAAAGTAAATGCAAAAAGATC
>NZ_ASZT02000184.1:0-8356 GCF_001006065.1 Sphingobacterium sp. IITKGP-BTPF85 | reverse complement strand
TTTTCTCCCACAGTTTCATCATTTGCTAACGTTTATTTCAAGATCACTTCGACATCGTAATTTATTAAGAGCAATCTTGATATAAGTGAAAAATTTCAGATAAGGACAACATACAATTAGAATTCCTAATTTTTTCCTAAATGTGCCTATAAGTTTGTTTCAAACATTAATATCATGAAATTTATATATACACTTTTATTTTTCCTATTCGTTTCCAATTTTTTATTTGCACAAGAAACCACAATACCTAAGCCAGCAAAAGTAAAACATGCAGAACCACTCTACCTAGACCTCATGCGGGATCTTGGCGCTAGAAAAGGCGAAGCAGAATTTAATGTTGGATATGGTACTGGACGTTTCAAAAATAAAGTAGAGCATAATGCTTTTATTGAATACGAGTGGGCTGTTGCTAATCGTCTGGGACTGGAAGTTGAAGTGCCTGTACTATTTGCAAAAGATAATGTAGGGCAAAGAACCAATCATATAGAAGGTTTAAAATTAGGAACACAATATACGTTTCTGGTAGATGAGAAACACCAGACTTCTTTGGCTATCGGGTATGTACATGAAATGGAATTTGGCCGATCAAATCCAACTGTAAGAAATACACCTCTTTTTGATGGTTTTGTATCATCACCCTTCTTTATAGCAGCTAAGAATTTTAATCAGATCAGTACATTGATTTATACAGGACCTGAATTCGAATATCACTTTAAAAAGAAAGGAATGGAAACCAATTTTGTATTGAACGCAAACGTGCATTACATGGTTCCCAATTCAAGTCATTACATCGGTATTGAAAATGATATGCGTATCGAGCATGGTCATTTAGAATATATCATGAGACCTCAAATGAAGTTAGCGTTATCCCCTAATTTTGCAGTAGGTCTAGTGTGTGGTGTTCCGATAAAATCAAAAGAGTTTCAAATGGATTTTATGACCAGATTAATTTGGGAACCAAAGTTCTAAGGCCTACGAGCTTTGTTTTAGTTTCTTGACATATTAGAAAAGCCTCAGCGTTTAAATACTGAGGCTTCGGTTTCTTATGCTTCCCTTCTCATATCAAAAGATATGTAATTTTCAAAATACTCAAGTGACCTTATGGGGGTTGTGCGGTTACTCAACAGTTCAATATAATTATTTGCCATCAATCTCCATGTTGATAGTTCTCCAAAACTTTGCGCTTTGAACCGATACCAAGCCAATAATCTTGGGGAATTATATAAAAGAATGATGTTTTCGCGCATCGCTTCTATATCATCGAAAGGTGTGAGTATGCCTCGGTCATCGATCAATAAATCCTTAGCGTGCCAATAGGGAGTAGCAATAACAGCTGTTCCAGCTCCAACTGCGAACGATAGAGTTCCACTACTTGATTGTTCCTTATGTTGATAGGGAGATATGTAAATATCGCATGCTGTAAGATATTCTTTGAGTTGCTCATCCGATAAAAACTCATCTACAAATACGACTTTATCCTGTAATTCTAATTGTTCCACCAGATTTTGTAATTCATAACGATAGGATTCACCTTCACTTGCCAATACATGCGGATGTGTCTTTCCGACAATAAAGTATTTGAAATCTGGTAAATCAAGACCTACCAAAGATTTAATTGCGTATTCCAAATTTTTACTCCGTCTTATTAAGCCGAAAGTCATCATCATAAAATGTTGCTGTAAGCCTAATTTTTGCTTTGCTAATCCTTGGTTATAATCAAACTGAGGAACTCCATGTGGAATCATTTTAATCTTTTGATGATTCAGATTGGGAAAAATCTCTTTCAAAATTGTACACCCTTTGGGCGAAAGAGAAATGACCTGCTTTGATTTTTTCAGCAGTGATTCTATGATTTCTTTTTTCCTTAAGGTTGGATCCTGTATTATTGTGTGAAAAACCGTTATTAATGGTATATTTAAGTTATTGATCAGGTTATTGATGAAAATGCCATCAGCACCACCAAAAATCCCAAATTCATGCTGTAATATACAATAATCATATTCTTCATTAATGATACATGACGCTTGCATATAACTGTCTAATCCATCCTTGTCAATGACAAATCGTATTGAGTTATCAAATTTTTCTTTACCTAATTTACATACAGCAATTAGATCGACTGTTACATCTGGATCGAGCTCCATTCCCTGTTTCAGATCTTTAGTGAAGGTTGCAAGTCCACATTTCTGCGGAGGGCAGGTGCTAATAATGACAATTTTCTTCATCTTTTCGCTACTTACTTATGTTATTATCTGCCTGCTCAACAGGTATATCCAAAATCGCCATCAATAATAAATAATATCCTCTGTCTAAGCCCATTTCTTTTGCTTTTTGATCGATATGCTCCATAATATATAGTATGATTAAATGCTACTTCCTTTTTATGCAAGCTGTAAATCAAAAGCTGTACCCAAAACCTATTTTTATGTACATAACCGTAGTTTTTAGGTCAGTTAAAGTAGATTGTTACTTATCTACAGTACTAAGCGTAGAGCGTGCGTATTTGTACGGACACATAGAAATATTCTTGTTTTTGGCGTTGGCTGATACGAATTGGTTTGCTTTTGTTCTGAGGTAAAAAGCGAGATTACCGTGCAAGAAATAGATAATTAAATATAATTAGCTTACAGGTGGTCGATAATTTAGTAAGAATGAATGTGGTCATTCATTAAATTTATTTGTAAAAATTAAAAAGGCTTATACATATAAATATGTATAAGCCTTTTTACTGTGGAGCATATCGGAATCGAACCGATCACCTCTTCACTGCCAGCGAAGCGCTCTACCAAATGAGCTAATACCCCAGTATGTCGTAAGACAGGACCAAGATAGTACTTTAATATGAAATTCAAAACATCGGCGTTCTAATTTTTTCGTTAAGCTCTGTATTTTTTTATTAGAATAGCTAGAGTAATAGACTATTTTGGTTTATGCAGATTTAAAACTGTTTGTTTCACATAAGTTAATTTATTGTATTTGAGCGTACTAATCTGTTTTTATTATTTTTTTAAGTATAAATTTTATACAAGTGAGATTTCATAAAGCCTCGACTTCGGACCATTATGTTCTTGTTAGATGCAGTGAAAAAAAATAATTCCTTGTAAATGAGTAGTTTGTTGATTGTGCTTTAATTATGACAAAAAAGTCTACTAAATCTATATATAAAAATATTACTTTTGCCACATAATAAAGACTACTAGTTTAGTAGATTATTGTTTTTCAATAAATATAAGTGAAATGGAGTCCGTATTATATGCTTTATAAGTGCAGTATTAAAATTCTAAACAGTATTACATGCAGTTAACAAACAAAATTTTTCCATTATTAGCTACGGTATTAACCGTCTCAAGTATGAGTCAACTTCAGGCTCAGCAGCGCAATGTACAAGGTAAAGTTACAGATGCCACAACAGGAAAAGCGCTTTCAGGAGTTAATGTTGTTTTCTCCGGGCAGACTAGGGGCACAACAACGAATGTAAATGGAGAATTTACACTCCCTGTACAGCAGGTTACCGATGCCATTATCGAATTTTCCTATATCGGTTATGAGACTCAAAAGGTAAAAGCTGACGACGCTAATCTGACTGTCGCTTTGCAGGTTACCAGTCAAAACCTTGATGAGGTTGTGGTGGTCGCTTATGGTACATCTAAGCGCGCCAATATTACCGGATCAGTCAGCACGGTTAATGCAAAAGCAATTGAGAATAGACAGGTCTCCAGTATTTCGAAAGCGTTGGAAGGTCAAGTACCCGGTTTACAGTCGGTCGCATCTTCAGGTCAGCCCGGTACCGATGCGGCGATCAGAATTCGCGGTATCGGTTCTATCAACGCCTCCAGTTCACCGTTATTTGTCGTGGACGGAAATCCATTTTCAGGAGATATCAACTCGATCAATCCCAATGATATTCAATCCGTTTCTGTTCTGAAAGATGCTGCTTCAAGCGCCTTATATGGATCTAGAGGTGCTAATGGTGTCATTATCATTACGACAAAAAGTGGTAAGTCTTCTGAAAATACGACGATCAATCTTAATTTTACCCAAGGTTATTCTGGAAGAGCGGTTCGTGACTACGATCAGGTATCTACGGATGATTATTTCCAAATGTATTGGGAGGCACTTCGTAATAAAAACCTTTCAAATGGTTTGACAGCCGCGCAGGCAGCAACAAATGCGACGAACAGTGTTATAACTGATCTGAATAAAAATCCATATGGATCGGCATTTCCGCAGCCGGTAGGTCTGGATGGAAAATTAGTTCCAGGAGCAAAAGCATTATGGAATGATCCATGGACAGATGTTTTGCAACGTACAGGTGTGCGTACTCAAGGAGATTTAAGTTTCAGTGGCGGTGGTCCTAAAAATACCTATTTTATGTCCGGGAGTTATTTGGATGATCAGGGTATTGCAATTGAATCAGGTTTCAAACGGTATAATGTACGTGCCAATATCGATGGAAAGATGAAATCCTGGTTAAATGCAGGTCTCAATATAGCAGGTAGCAGTACACAGCAGAAATATCCCCAATCCGAAGATAGCAACACCGCTAATATTATCAATTTTTCCCGCTTAGTACCTTCTTTTTATCCTTACTACGAGCGTGCAGCAGACGGTTCTTATGTACTGGATGAAAACGGAAATAAAATATATGATTTTGGACTTTACCGTCCGAGTGGCGCTACTCCAAAGAACAATCTGGCAGCTTCACTGCCTTTAGATAAAAATGATATCCGAAGAGAAAATGTTGCCGCTAGAGCCTATCTTGAAGCTGTTTTTTCAAAAGACCTGAAATTCAGATCTACCTATAGTCTAGATTACATCAATAGCAATACCCATAATTATACCAATCCTACTGTTGGTTTTGGTGTAGATACAAAAGGATCTGTGTCCAAATCTAATGTACGAACTGTAGGACAAACTTGGAACAATATTTTGACGTTTGATAAGCAGTTAGATCTTCATCATCTGAATGTATTGGCCGGCCAGGAATATTATGATTTCAACAGTTCCAATATGAGTGGTAGTCGTCAGGGATTTGTACTTCCAGGATTTTACGAACCGGTCGCAGCGTCGCAATTGAATAATTTTACAGGATCTAGCGTCGATTACAGCTTATTGAGTTTCCTTGGACGTGCCGAATATAACTATGATAACCGTTATTATTTCTCGACCTCATTACGTACCGATGGATCATCCCGTTTTGCACCTGAAACCCGTTGGGGAACTTTCTGGTCAGTGGGCGGTTCATGGAAAATTGCGCAGGAAAATTTCTTGAAAGATGTTTCAGCTCTTAATCAGTTAACCTTGAGAGCTAGTTATGGAGGCCAGGGAAATGACAACTTGGGAACTTACTATGCTTACCAAGGCTTATATACTATTTCCAATAGTTTAGGTGAAGGCGGAACGGTTACAAGCCGATTGCCAACACCAGATCTGAAATGGGAGACAAACTTGAACTTTAATGTGGGTTTGGATGTTGCTGCTTTTAAAAATCGAGTTTCATTAAGTGTGGAATATTTTAATCGCCAAAGTAAAGATCTGTTATTTACAATGCCGATGCCTTATTCGAGCGGTTATTCAGGTTATGATGCTAATATTGGATCACTTCGAAATAGAGGATTCGATATCGATATACACACGATCCCAGTACTGACTGAAAACTTCAGATGGAACTTGGATGTGAATCTATCTCATTATACCAATAAAATCACCTCGCTGCCAAATAATAACAAAGATATCATTACGGGCACACGTGCATTACGTGTTGGTGGTACGATCTATGATTTCTTTATGCCGGAATGGGCGGGTGTAAATCCTGAAAATGGATTACCTCAATGGTATGTGGCCGATCAGGACGGGAAAAAAACAGATCAAAAAACATCTGAGTATACTAAAGCTGGATTTTTTGATGTCGGAAGCTCATTGCCTGATTTAATAGGTGGTGTAAGCAATAGCTTTAGTTATAAGAATTTTGATTTATCTGCTTTGGTCAGCTTCAGTTTAGGTGGACAAGTGTTGGATAACGATTATATCCAGTTGATGCATACCGGAAATAATGTGGGAAGAGCGTGGAGTGTTGAAATGTTGAATCATTGGACACCAGAAAATACAGCTACAAACGTCCCAAAGTTGACCACAGATAATTTAAACTGGACTTCAACCTCCACACGCTTTTTATATGATGCAACTTATGCGCGTTTAAAGAATGTGAGCTTAGGCTATAGTTTACCTGGAGATTTAATCCGAAGAATTGGACTCGGTAAAGTACGCGTATTTGCAACAGCAGAAAACTTGCTAACTTTTTATGGACATCAAGGAATGGATCCGGAGCAGACATTAAATGGAGCTACTTATTTCCGGTACCCGGCTATGCGTACCATTTCAGGAGGTTTGCAGCTTGTTTTTTAATGTTTAGGCAATCATATAAAAATAAAACAGTATGAATATGAAATTAAAATCTACCTATATACTTTTGGCAGTTTCCTTACTCGGTACATCTTGTAAAGATGTCTTGGACACCAATCCGACAACTGCCGTCGCTGAGTCCGAGATTTATAAAACGACCGCGAATGTTGAAACGGTTATTAATGGCACTTGGAAATACCTCAATGATACGTTTTTCACGTATGCCAATCCGGGCTACTCAGCTATTTTGCGTACCAGTGATGCCATGGGGAGTGACGTTGCTTTGACGACAAAATACGGGTACCGCGATGCTTATACTTTTTCTGAACTCAATAATAACCGATCTTACCGCATTAACTCTTTCTGGACTTTGCTTTATAAAGTCATCGATAATGCCAATAATGTTGTTGCTAAAGTTGATGGCGCTGAAGGCAGTACAGAAGATAAGAATAGGTTAAAGGGGCAGGCAAAAGCACTCCGCGCATTTGCCTATCTGAATCTAGCTTCTTTTTATCAGTTTAGTTATCAGAAAGATAAAAATGCGTTAACAGCACCGATTTATACTGAACCAAGCACCACAGCGACCAAAGGAAATCCGCGAGCAAGTCTACAGCAACTTTACGATCAAATTTTAAGTGACTTAAAAGATAGCCAAACACTTCTTGAAGGATATACCCGTACCGAGAAATATAAGATCAATCAGCATGTAGTTCAGGGTTTATTGGCACGTACCTATCTGCAGGTGGGTGAATGGAAGCTAGCAGCTGAGGCTGCAGAAAAAGCAAGAAGTACTTACAATCTTATGGGTGCAGCTGATTATCAGGCAGGGTTCAATGATCTTGGAAATTCAGAATGGATATGGGGACATAAGCAGACGACTGAACAAAGCAATGCTAGTTATACCTTTCATTATTTAGACGTATCCTCGGATGCATCTTATTATTTCAGCTTTATGGCAGATCCTTATTTTAAGAATTTATTTGACGAAAGCGATACGCGCTACAGTTTATTCGAGTGGGATCCATTGGCTGGACGTGAAGGGTTTTTAAGATATAAAAAATTCAAATTTAAGCCCAATGTGATCGGAGATATCGTATATATGCGTTCTTCCGAGATGGTATTGATTGAAGCCGAAGGTTATGCGCGAGCAGGCCTGCAGGAAAAAGCCATTGCCGCATTAAATACATTGCGTACTGCCCGTCAAGCAAAACTATATGACGTGAGCCAAGGGAAAAACTTAATTGATGAGATCTTAATCGAGCGTCGTAAAGAATTGTGGGGTGAAGGGTTCGCTTTATCTGATATTATCAGAACCCAAGGAAAAGTACAGCGTAAATTGTATATTGATGAAACAGGTAAACCAATTCAAGTACCGATTAAAACAGCAAATGGCGGAACCAAACTTGTGAACGGGCAGGGGCACCGTGTGGTGAAATTTCCGGATGGATCAAATTTCGTGGAAAATAGCCCTTATTATCTATTTACTGTTCCAAATGAAGAGATTGTCAGAAATCCTAATTTATAATAGCAATTGCTTTTTAATAATAACAGGCCTCTTACAGTAGTAAGGGCCTGTTTTTTATGACTTATTTCACGCTTATTTTTAATCTTTCTTATTATATTCTATATATAGCAAATAGTAGACTATTATTTATTTCCAGTCAACTATAATTATTTTAAAGGTACTCGTTTGGCTAATGTTTTTAGTGCTCCTTTGTAAGAGTCAACACCGCCAAGAAATGGTTTTCTTGTGTCCGAAAACAATTGTCTTCCAGTCGCATCATAAATAGTCATTAAGACTTTTGTATCATAATTTGTACTGGTGTAGCTGTTGTTTGATTGTACAACAGTACCCTTTGTTTGTATCCGGCCTACCAAGTACAATATTGTTTAGTCTGATTACGAGGCCGATCTTTGTTTCATGAGCACAGAAGAAAAAAGATGAAAAGATGTT
>NZ_ASZT02000183.1:0-8542 GCF_001006065.1 Sphingobacterium sp. IITKGP-BTPF85 | reverse complement strand
TCGTTAAGTAAATAAATATATTATACAAAAAAGGGGGTAAATCATATGTATACCCTTGTTATAAATAATTAACAGTTTGTTAAACATCAGGTGACTATTGATTCATATTAGAGTATTAGCTTCGTCTTTAATTATACTATATATTCAAATGAAAAATATTTTTGCTGTGGCTGCAGCTTTATCATTGAGTTACACGGTTAGTGCTCAGGAAATTGCGAAAGGTATTGTTTTTAATGATATCAATAAATGGAATTTTTGATAAAAAAGAACGCGGTATACCTAATGTCTCTGTGAGTAATGGGGTAGAGGTTGTTCAAACTGATGCTAGAGGTCATTATAAATTGCCTGTTGATAAAGACAATATTATTTTTGTTATTAAACCTGCTGATTATACATTACCTCTAAGTACAGCACATCAACCACAATTTTATTATATATATAAACCGCAGGGAAGTCCTGAGTTGACCTATAAAGGTGTTTCACCAACTGGAAAATTACCCAAGAATATCAATTTTGCTCTGACAGCTCAATCTGAATCTAGAGATTTTTCTGCGTTTGTATTTGGAGATCCCCAAGCTTATGATATGACCGAAATGGATTATTTTAAAAGAGGGATTATTGATCGCATATCCAATAAAAATGCTGCTGTGTTTGGGATTAGCTTAGGAGATCTAGTTGGTAATGATTTATCATTGCATCCAGCATATAAAAGTACAATTTCATTAATGGGTTTACCCTGGTTTAATGTAATCGGTAATCATGATTTAAATTTTGATACGAAAGAAGACATCTATTCGGATGAAGCCTTTGAAGCTTCTTTTGGTCCCGCAACCTATTCTTTTAATTATGGAAACGCTCACTTTTTAGTCCTTGATGATATTATTTACCCTAATCCTGATACAGGAAAAGGCTATAAAGGAGGTTTGCGTCACGATCAATTGGATTTTATTGCCAATGATCTAAAGTTTGTACCAAAAGATAAGTTAATTGTATTGGCTTTTCATATCCCGCTTGAGCATGAGAATTCTGAAGTTTTCCGTACTGAAGATCGTGATCGATTATTTGATATTTTAAGTGAATTTCCACATACGCTTTCTTTATCGGCTCATACACATTTCCAACAGCAAAATTTCTTTGGTGCTAAGGAAGGTTGGAAGCAATCAAAACCGCACCATGAATATAATGTAGGAACGACTTCAGGCGACTGGTATTCTGGAAAACTGGATGAGAATGGCATACCTGTATCAACCATGCGAGATGGAACTCCAAAAGGTTATGCTATTTTAAATATTAAAAATAATCAATATACATTTGATTATAAGGTGGTAGGGAAAGATGCTGCTTATCAAATTGCTTTATCTGGACCATCGATAGTAGATCAACAATATGTGCAACGATATCCAGTGTATGCAAACTTTTATTGGTAAAAAAGGTGATCAAGTATTATATCGTATAAATGATAGTCAATGGAAAGAAATGGATCAGGTTAAAGAAGTGGATCCATCTTTTGATGATGCAGTCAACCAGTATGACCTAGCAACCGATTATAAAGAGGGCAGAAGACCTTCTGATGGGACTAATAGTGCTCACTTATGGAGATTGAAATTGCCAAAGTTAAAAGCAGGAAAATATAAAATTGAAGTGAGTGCTACTGATATGTTTAATCGCGTACATACAGCTTTCAAAGAAATTGAGGTTGTAAATAAAACAAAATAGTAAATAACCATATAAAACCGTGAAGCAACCTTTTTAAGGTTGCTTTTTTTATGAATAATGATGAAAGGTTAAACTTTAGTTAAGGATTGCTTAATATGACAACTTTATATTTGTATCAGAGTAATTTTTGATTCATATAGTAAAGGGTTAATGTGGGGTCTGTTGGGAAACACACCCAGAAATTTAGTTTGTTTTTAAAAAGAAAGGTAATCTTGGAGAAGATTACCTTTTCTTTTTTTATTGTAAATGTGTTTGATCTATTTTGATACTTAAGTTACGCAGATCATCAGATGCAGGACTTTCAAAAACTTCTAGTTTGAAGTATGTAATGACAGCAAATAAATGGTCAAATAAATCAGATCGGATACCTTCATAGATCTCAAAGCGGGTATCATTTGAAAATACGTATATTTCTAATGGTACTCCATGTTCTGTCGGATCCATCTGACGTACCATACTGATCATATCCTTGTTTATGTTTGGATTCTGTCTAATATAGGCTGTCGCATAAGCTCTAAACAGACCGATATTTGTCATTTTGCGCCCATTTACCGGCATGGACTGATCGGCTTGACTTCTATTGTTATATTCACTAATTTCTAATCTGCGTTGCTCAATAAAAGGTTTAAGAATTTGAATCCTCTCTAAGTCTTGGATCTCTTCCTCAGTCATAAACCGAATAGTGGAAATCTTAATATTTATTGCCCTTTTTATTCTTCGCCCACCAGAGGTCTGCATACCTCTATAATTTTTAAAAGAATCAATCAATAAAGTATGCGTGGGTATCGTGGTGATCGTTTTGTCAAAATTTTGCACCTTCACATTATTTAGGTTGATTTCGATAACTGTTCCATCGGCATTATGTTTTGGCATTTCAATCCAGTCCCCCACCCGTATGGAGTCATTTGCAGAAACGGATATGCTTGCGACAAAGCCAAGGATGGTGTCTTTAAATACCAACATTAAAATGGCAGAGGCAGCTCCTAGCGAGACCAAAAATGATAGCGGAGAAATACCTGTTAAGATAGAAAAAGTAATTGTTCCTCCAATACAGATTAAGACAATCTGTGAAACTTGCAAATAACTTTCCAATGGTTTGTCAGCAAAGCTTTTTCGAGTCTTTAGGATATCACGCAATGTTTTTAATGCAGAATGCACAATGAGCATAATGTTTAAAACCAGTAATACCTCTATCCCTTTATTAATCGCTTTTAACCAATTTGGAAATCCTAGAAATATGATTGGACTGATCTGCTGTGCAATGAAAAGTGGAATGAAGTGGCTGATGTATTTCAGCGTTTTATTTTTATCAGATAATCATCTATTGAGTTTTTTGATTTTATTATAAAATGGGTTACAACAGAGAGGATTACCTTTCGGGCTATAAAGTCTATAATTAATAAAATTAGAATAACTAAAAATAGAAGAACGATGGAATTGATGGTATGTGCCCATTCACTATTGAAACCTGCCTGTAAAAGTTTGTGATAGGACCAATCGTAAAATTTTGATTGAGATTGTTTATTTATTTCTTCTAAATAGTCTGTAGTAGATAACTGCATCTACAAATATAAAAAAGCCATTCGACAGAATGGCTTTTTTTATTATTTAGCGCCTAAAGGCATGTTTTTATCGTGTTTATGTTTGAAAAGAATAGCAAAAAGAACTGCTAAAACCAAAGTATAAAGCGAAAATGTTAACCAGATATGATGCCAGTCTTTAAGTATCAAATTTGTATCGAATAAACCATTTTCACTAATGGAGAGTCCTCTTTCTTTAACAAAATTGACTAATTTACTATTATTTACATCTGTATCTAAAAATGACGCGAGCTGTTTTACATTAGTAAATGAAATGGAGAAATATTTATCGATGATCCATCCTGAAACTAAACTGCCAAATACTGCACCAAAACCATTGGTCATCATCATAAATAGGCCCTGAGCTGAACTTCTTATTTGTGAACTAGTGGATGTTTCTACAAATAAGGAGCCTGAAATATTAAAGAAATCAAAAGCCATACCATATACGATACATGATAATATAATCATCCATAAACCAGAAGATGGATCGCCATAAGCAAATAGACCAAAACGCAATACCCAAGCAAACATGGATATCAGCATAACTTTTTTAATTCCAAATCGTTTTAAGAAAAATGGTATGGCAAGAATAAATAGTGTCTCAGATATCTGTGAAATTGACATGATGATCGTTGAGTATTTGATTACAAACGAATTTGTATATTTAGGAAAGAATTTAAACTCATCTAAAAATACATCTCCATATGCATTTGTCAACTGAAGTGCAGCCCCTAAAAACATAGAAAAGATAAAAAACAAAGCCATCTTATAATTTCCAAATAATTTGAAAGCTTCCAGACCTAGTGTACGTACCAGAGATGATTGCTCGCTTTTGATATTTCTAGGTGGACATTTAGGAATAGAAAAAGAAAACAATCCTAAACCTACTGCAGAGGCTCCGGCAATATAAAATTGCATACCTGTTGCTTTACTGCCTGTCAAGTTAACAATCCACATGGCTGCAATAAAACCAATAGTTCCCCACACACGGATTGGGGGGAAAGCCTTTACCAAGTCATATTTCCCTTGAGTGAGCACAGTATATGCGATGGAATTTGATAGGGCAAGGGTTGGCATGTAGAAACACATGGCAAGGAGCATCGCATAGAAAAAAGTAACAGGATCATTTATTTGTGGTAGATAAAAGAGTACCGCCGCATATAAAAGATGTAATACCAAATACAGTTTTTCAGCGTTAACCCATCTGTCTGCGATAATTCCCATTAAAGTAGGCATAAACAAAGAGGCAAAACCCATTGTTGCAAATATAGCTCCAAACTGGGTACCGTCCCATTGCTTAGTACCAAACCAGTAATTTGCTATTGTAATTAACCACGCTCCCCACACAAAAAATTGGAGGAAGTTCATAATGGTCAACCTTAATTTAATAGACATAAGTAATATAGAGTTGAGTTTGTTTTTCTGTCGATGATTGTGACCTTATTTTCTACGTGATATCTCATCACGGATTAATGCAGCCTGCTCATAGTTTTCATCATGAAGGGATTGTTCGAGAACCGTTTTTAATTGTTCATCAGTAAGACTTGAGAAAGGATTTTGAATTTTTGACGTTTCTTCTTTGACATCATCTTCAACGATTTCAGCATTTACTGCATTTTCGAGGTTTTCAAGAAAGGCAAACTCGTTGCCTTCGATAACGATGCCGGCAGATGATAAGATGAAGTCGTAAGCATAAATGGGTGTTCCAAAACGTACAGCCAGTGCAACAGCATCTGAAGTTCGGGCATCGATTTCTACAGTTTTCTCTCCATCTGAACAGATGATTTTAGAATAAAAAATGCCTTCTATTAAATTATAGATAAGGACTTCCTGTATATTAATTTGAAAAGCTTTTGCAAAATTCTGAAATAAATCATGTGTTAGAGGACGACTTGGAACCATCTTTTCTATTCTAATCGCAATAGCTTGAGCTTCGTGACTCCCTATTATAATGGGAAGACGGCGATTACCTCCAGACTCACCAAGTACCAATGCATATGCACCTGATTGTGTCTGACTGTAGGATAGTCCAATAATGTCTAACTTGATTTTCTTCATTATGATACCTTTACGGTTTACAAATTTAGATAAATTTGCTTAGATAAGCAATATAATCAGGGAGATATAAAGGTAATTTTATTCATGAATACCTATTTTAAATGGCTTACAAGATTATGCTCTGGTAATCACTATATGCTCTGTTAGAGGATGTTTCAAAGTAGAAAATGAAAAAATAATTTGGAATAAAAAAAACTCCATTAACAAATTAATTGCAAATGGAGTTTTTTATTTAGGAACTTTATATTCCTTTATATTCCTTTATAAGCCTTTAAAGCTGTGATTAATTTGGGAATAACCTCAAATGCGTCTCCAACAATACCATAATCTGCTACTTTGAAAAACGGAGCTTCAGGATCTTTGTTGATCACAACAATTGTTTTTGAAGCACTAACCCCTGCTAAATGTTGTATCGCTCCTGAAATACCAATTGCAATATATAAATTGGGACTTACCGCTATTCCCGTTTGTCCAACGTGCTCTGAATGCGGTCTCCATCCCGCGTCAGAAACCGGTTTTGAACACGCTGTAGCCGCACCAAGTACATGAGCGAGTTCTTCAATCATACCCCAGTTCTCTGGACCTTTTAATCCTCTACCCGCGGAAACAACAATTTCTGCCTCAGGTAATGAAATTTTATCTGTTGCTCTAATGATATCCTTAACGATCGTACTAAAATCTGAAGTATCTATACTCGGAGAGTAGGGTTCAATAGTTACTGTTCCTTCGGCCTCTTTTACTTCAAATGAATTGGGATTGACAGCAATTACTTTAACAGCCGAAGTTAAAGCGACATAAGCAAAGGCCTTGCCTGAAAATGCTCCAGTTTTGACTTGTAGAGTTTCTCCATTTACAGTAGGTAATTCAATAGCTCCGTCTGCTAAACCAGCTTCTAATTTCGCAGCAACCCGCGGGGCTAACCCCTTTCCAGAAAAGGAATTTGACAATACAACTATTGATGCACTTGATGATTTTGCTGCATCAACGATGATAGCGGCGTAAGCCTGGTTTACAAATGACTTTAATTGTTCTGTATTGACATTTAATACCTTACTTGCGCCATATTTACCCAAAACACTTAATTGCGATTCTTCAACATTACCGATTGATAATGCAATAACTTCAGTTCCCGATTGTTCTGCAATAGCATTAGCATAAGAAACAACCTCAAATGCCGATTTCTTGAACTTACCGTCTGTATTTTCTACATATACTAATATTGACATATTCTTTACGATTAGAGTTGATTAAATAACTTTGCTTTTTCATGCAAAAGAGAAACTAATTTTTCGACATCTCCAGCATCAACCAAAGTGACAGCACCGCGTGGAGCTGGAGTTTCAAATTTGACAATATGCGACAATTGAGCTACTTCAATAGGTTCAATTACATCTAATGGCTTTGTTCTAGCGGTCATAATACCTCTCATATTCGGTATTTTTGTTTCTGCTACCCCTTCAGCTGTACCAATGACAGCTGGTAGATTTAAAGTTAGAACTTCTTTGCCACCTTCGATTTCTCGTTCTACAGTTGCGCTATTGCCGTCAATATCTAGTTTTTTACTGATAGAAACGGAAGGAATATTTAGGATCGTAGCTACGAGAGCTCCTACTTGAGTTCCATTATAATCAATCGATTCTCTACCGGTTAATATAAGATCAAAGCTGTTGTCTTTTGCATAATGAGCAATCTGATTGGCAACAAACCAAGCATCTCTTGGTAAGGCATTTACTCGTATTGCATTATCTGCACCAGTCGCTAGCGCTTTTCGGATAGTAGCCTCAGTACTTGCGTCCCCAACTGTTATAACAGTTACGGTGCCTTTACCGCCTTCAGCCAAATCTATTGCTTTTGATAAAGCAATTTCATCGTAAGGATTCACTATGTATTGCACACCAGCATTATTAAAAGCGGTGTTGTCATTGGTGAATGTAATCTTGGAAGTAGTGTCAGGGACATTACTTATACACACTAATATTTTCATAATTTATTACCGTTTTATACAAACCTAATATAATTTACTTTAAATGTAAAGATAATTTGGGAGAGTACCATACTGCCTGCAATGGAATGTTGAGTTATGTTTTTGTTAAAATAGAGGCTTGTAAATTATTTTATCGATAAATAAAGGTCTTTAAATATGGTTTTATTTATTAAATGTGTATTTTTTATTGTGGGTTGACTAAATTTTATACTGCTTATGATTCGTCAATGGTTTGTCATTTTTGTATGCTAGCATAGTAATTCGTTGTTGAATTGAGCTTTTAAGCTTCTTTGATTATTTGTAGCTTTACCGGTGTAAAATTAAAAGCTATACATCATGTCAGACCGTTTAGAACAATTGAAGGAGTTTTTGAAAGATTCTCCACAAGATCCTTTTTTGAAATATGCTTTGGCTACCGAATATTTAAAATTGGGAAATCAAGATGAGGCGCTTAAGGGGTATACTGATCTGATAAGTAATCATGCCGATTATGTTGGAACTTATTACCACTTAGGGAAACTTTATGAGAAAATGAATCGTGTAGAAGATGCACGAGATATTTATAAGAAAGGTATGGTCATAACACAACAAAAACGCAATATGCATGCTTTAAGTGAACTGCGCGGAGCATTAAGTTTATTGGACGGAGATGATGAAGATGAATATTAACATTTTTTTAACATTTTAATCTTGCTTTTTGGTACTTAATTTGTCTATATCTCTGTGGAGATTTGAGAAAGAGTTTTAAAGAAGATGAAAAGGCTATTTATTATATTATGCTGTATCTTATTTGTTTTTGTTGCATGTGATAACCAACGTAAAGGTGCTGAAGCAGTTAAAGACAAACAAGATCACCAAAGCGCTACTCTATATGAATTGAGCG
The DNA here is from genome assembly GCF_001006065.1 of Sphingobacterium sp. IITKGP-BTPF85. Classification (NCBI taxonomy): domain Bacteria; kingdom Pseudomonadati; phylum Bacteroidota; class Sphingobacteriia; order Sphingobacteriales; family Sphingobacteriaceae; genus Sphingobacterium; species Sphingobacterium sp. IITKGP-BTPF85. The sequence continues at coordinate 318 of NZ_ASZT02000183.1, read as the reverse complement.
GAGCATACAGCGGAGTAATGCCTTGTGCAGATTGTGACGGGATCGAAACTGTTTTAAAGTTAAACCAAAATTTTTCCTATAGTTATACCTCAAAATATCTTAATAAAAGTGATGAAGTATTTGTCAAAGATGGAAAGTGGAAATTTGAAAATAATGTGATCACACTTGAAGGAGTGGATTATAAATTCAAACTGGGTGAAAAGGCAAAACTTTGGCAATTGGATTTATCAGGTAATGAAATCGTCGGAGAATTGGCAGAGAATTATAAGTTAGAAAAACTAACACAATAGTCATTTTAATAAAATCACATTAACAAAA
>NZ_ASZT02000182.1:0-8556 GCF_001006065.1 Sphingobacterium sp. IITKGP-BTPF85 | reverse complement strand
AGGTAATAAAGCTTTACGAGAAGTTTAATTTACCCTGTTTGTGATATCCAATAATTTAACCGTTACTTTATCACCTTCAGTAAAGATACTATCCATCGTCTCAAAACGTTTCCAATCAATCTCAGAGATGTGTAATAAACCATCTTTTCCTGGCATGATTTCAACGAAAGCACCAAAAGGCATAATAGACTTCACTTTACCTTCGTAAGTAGCACCTACCTCAGGTTTAGCAGCGATATTTTTAATACGTGTACTTGCATCATCAATAGCAGCTTTATTGTCCGCAAAGATCTGAACGATACCTTTACCATCTACTTCTTCAATAGAAATAGTAGCACCTGTTTCACGTTGCATTTCTTGGATAATTTTACCACCTGGACCGATGATAGCACCAATAAATTCTTTATCGATGATGATCTGAACAATACGAGGAGCATGAGGTTTGTAATCTTCACGTGGCTCAGAAATTGTTTTCTTCATTTCACCTAAGATATGAAGACGAGCCTCTTTCGCTTGATCCAAAGCTTGTGTCAAAACTTCCCATTTCAATCCATTGATCTTTAAGTCCATTTGACAAGCAACAATACCTTTTTCAGTACCCGTTACTTTAAAGTCCATATCACCTAAATGATCTTCATCACCTAAGATATCAGAAAGAATTGCATATTTACCCGTTTTCTCATCCGAGATTAAACCCATCGCGATACCAGAAACTGGAGCTTTCAATTTAATACCCGCATCTAATAATGCTAATGTACCAGCACAAACAGTTGCCATTGATGAAGAACCGTTAGATTCTAAGATATCAGAAACAACACGGATTGTATAAGGATTTTCAGCTACTGGAGGCAATACTTGTCTCAATGAGCGTAATGCTAAATTACCGTGACCTACTTCACGACGACCTGGACCTCTATTTGGTCTAGCCTCACCTGTAGAGAATGCAGGGAAATTGTAGTGCAAGATAAATTTGTTATAACCGTTGATGAATGCACCATCGATCATTTGCTCTGCATCTTTAGCACCTAAAGTAACAGAAGTTAATGATTGCGTTTCACCACGTGTAAATACAGCTGAACCGTGAGCTGCAGGTAAATAATTTACTTCCGACCAGATAGGACGTACAGTACGTACATCACGTCCATCAAGACGCTTTCCTTCATCCAATACTAGATTACGAACAGCATCATACTGCACATCATGGAAATATTTTTTGAATAAGAACTTCGTATCCTCATCCAATTCTTCTGGAAGTGTTGCTCTGAATTCTTCAGCAATCTTTGCGAAAGCTTCAGAACGGTCATGCTTTGCAGAAGCAGAAGCTGCTACAGCATATACTTTATCATAAGTCGCGCTGAAAATTTCAGCTCTCAACGTCTCATTAGTTGGCTCATGGTTATACTCACGTTTTACATTTTTACCTACTAAATTTGCTAATTCAACTTGAGCAGCAACTTGTTTTTTGATCGCCTCATGCGCAAAAGCAATCGCTTCTACCATTTCAGTCTCAGAAATTTCACTACACTCACCTTCAACCATACCGATATCTTGAGCAGAACCAGCTACGATAAATTCTAAAGTTGCTCTTTCTAATTCAGACATTTTTGGATTGATGACCAATTGACCATCTATTTTCGCAACGCGAACCTCAGAAATAGGTCCATTGAAAGGAATATCAGAAACCGCAATAGCAGCAGAAGCTGCTAAACCAGCTAATGCATCCGGCATAATATCTTTATCTGCAGAGATCAAAGAGATCATCACTTGTGTATCTGCATGATAGTTCTCAGGGAATAAAGGACGTAAAGCTCTATCGACCAAACGTGAGATTAGGATCTCATAATCTGATAAACGTGCCTCACGACGCAAGAAACCACCAGGAATACGACCTGTAGCCGCGTATTTTTCTTGGTAATCTACTGACAAAGGCAAAAAGTCAACTCCAGATTTCGCTTCTTTAGCAGAAACGACTGTTGCTAGAAGCATCGTATCACCTTGTTTTAAAACTACTGCACCATCAGCCTGTTTAGCCAATTTACCAGTAGAAAGTTCGATCTGGGAGCCATTGCCCATATCTATTACTGTTTTGATTTCGTTATAACTCATTCGTTGTTATTTGCGATATGCTTTTCATCTTTTGGCAGCATACCTATATTAAAAATATTTTAATTTCATCGCAAAGATAAGGTAAAATATTTATAATCAAACTGACGTAAGTTGCATTTATGACAGTAATTATCATGTGCCCCTTAACCATTGAAGGTGGTTTTATAATAATAAGTAGCATAAAATCATCATTTCAAAATTTAGCGACAAAAAAAAAGCCATCTCTAAAGAGACGGCTTTCTAAAGTTTTTATAACTAAAAGCTTATTTGATGATATCACGTAAACCAAGACCTTTAATGATCGCACGGTAACGGTTGATGTCAGTTTTGTACAGGTAAGCTAATAATGAACGACGTTTACCTACTAACATTTGTAGGGCACGTTGTGTGTTAAAATCTTTTCTGTTTTTTTTCAAATGCTCAGTTAAGTGAGCAATTCTCTTAGTGAATAAAGCTACTTGTCCTTCTGTAGAACCTGTGTTCGTTGCCGAACCTGCAAATTCCGCGAAGATATCTGCTTTGTACTCTTTACTTAAATACATCTCTGAAATAATATTAAAGCGTTAAAAATTTTTGTTAATTGACTGCAAAGGTAGCACTTAAACTTTAATCTGCAAAGAAAATGAAGATTAAAGTTTAAGTAGTAACGCTGTAGTATTAAAGTACCACCTTAATGGGTACCTAGTAATTTACATAAAGTTTAAATCAATTGAGGGACAAAATACCTGACAACAATAAACTTAAAATTCGCTCTGCATTAATAAGGAATGCCTTAAACTTTCACATAGATTTTCTTTTTATCCAAGTAATAGCATATACCCCACATCAAGGCCAAAAAGCATAACGAGTAAAAGAAAGAACCTACCTCTGGTGGACCAGGTAATGGTTTGCAGATTGTTGTATAAAACCAGGTAAATGCATTGGTATATAAAGCAGTTCCATCATCTCCTACCCCATCCGGAATACGGATCAACCCTACCAATCGCGGTAAAACACCACTTAGTACAAAGATAAAAAGCGGATTTTTGCCAAACACATCAAAAAATTTAGTCAGACTATTTTTCACACCTTGCACTTCAACAAACCAGATCATTCCGCCGATGGTCATAATTCCTAATCCCGTTGTGTACAGCACATAGGAACTTGTCCATATTTTTTTGTTGATCGGAAAACCTAATGACCAGATCCATGCTAAAACCACCAGAATAAACCCCGTTACAAATAACCCAGAAAGTAATTTGAAATGAGGCTCTTTACTTTCGGGAACCTTAGACCATAACCAATCTACCTGTCCTTGCTTCTTGATATAAGTACCGGCAAGATAACCGAAAACGACTTGCACAATAGTCGGTAATGTACTCATCAGGCCTTCAGGATCAAAAGGTACCCCTTCTCCTTTATAAATATGAGCTACTCCCAATAGCTGTATATCAATAGGAGTTCCAAACCAACCTGCAAGACTATAAGGATCTCCTGCCTGTCCTGCAAAAGCACAAATAGCCCAATAAGCCAATAAGATAACAGCAGAAATCCAGATCAACGCCTTCTCTTTAAAGTAATAAGCCAGAATAGAAGCAAAACAGTACGCCAAGGCAATGCGTTGAAGTACACCTAATATCCGGATGCCCTTTTCAGGATTATTTGGATTTACCCAATGTTTCAATCCAAGTGCATCACCGTCCCACTGCACAAACGGAGCCCAGTTAAGGAATAAACCAATAGCAAAAATCAAAACCGTTCTTTTGATCACTTTCTTCCAGAATACAGCATCTCCAGCCTCCTGAAGTCGAGGAATAACAAAAGACATAGCATTACCAACTGCAAATAGAAAAAAAGGAAAAACAAGATCTGTTGGGGAACAGCCATGCCAACCGGCATGTTTTAATGGTGCGAACATATGAGCCCATGTTCCGGGGTTATTGACCATAATCATCAGAGCAACTGTAGCTCCTCGGAATACGTCAAGTGAATAATAACGCTGTTTCATAAAATAGTTTGTTTATGGCATAAAAATAACAATTTTACTATTCACTTTTACGCCTAATTTAATTTAAAATGGCACAAACACGGACTTTTATTTTTTAAAATTATATCTAAATAATACCAATATTATCCGTCATTACCTCAAACAAAAACATAAGAAAGTAGAAGCAATAAAGTATGCATAACAACTGTAAAAGAATCCGCGAGCTTTTTATGTCTGTTACAATCCAAAAAACTTTTGAAAAATAAATTAAATAAAACTGCTAATTATTAATAAAACGAGACAAAGACCCTCATACTTATTAATAAATATTATAAAGTCATGGATTTTACAAAGAAATTTGCTTTCTTTACCCCTTCAATACGAAGATTATTAATGATGAACAGCCAAATCTTAAAAGCACTTTACTTTCAGGAATCACAATCAATTGCACAGCTAAGTAAAACTTTTAATAAAAGTATTCCGGTTATTACCAAATCAATAAATTCCTTACTGGAAATGAAACTCATTGAGGGTAATGGTTTTGCAACATCAACTGGAGGACGACGCGCTATTCAATTCAAGCTAAACAATAGCCTTTCTCATTATATGTTAGTGATCGCGCTTGATCAATATTATACATCGATTTATATTTATAATCTCGAAAACAAAATAATTGAACAGATTACTGATCAGTATAATCCCCTTGCTTGCGAATCGGAAGCACTCCAAAACATCATCAGTTATGCTGATCAGCTTATTACTAAGTCACAGATTCCACTAGCCAATTTTATTGCGGCTGGCGTCAGTATGCCCGGATTTGTAAACACACAAAAAGGCGTTAATGATTCGTACGATAAAAAATGTAACCTACACCACATTAAAAAACACATCACTGATCATTTTAAGATTCCGACGATTATTGAAAACGATTCCACTTGCATTGCTTTTGCCGAACAAAATTTGGCGCCGCACAAAAGACAACAAATGCGTTAGTCATCAATTTAAATTGGGGGGTCGGATTAGGCATGATCGTAAACGGTCAAATATTTAAAGGATCGAGTGGTTATGCAGGAGAATTTAGCCATATACCGCTAAGCCATAGCAACACTCTTTGTTCCTGTGGAAAAAAAGGATGTTTAGAAGTAGAGGCATCACTCAGCGCTGCAGTAAAAGATGTACAAAATGCTTTAAAGGCCGGAGAAAAATCGAGTTTAGAAGCCGAGCAATATAATAACCTATTAGCACAAGGAGATGCTTTACTGGAGAATGCATTACAGGGTGATCAGCTTGCTATTGCCAGTCTTGGAAAAATTGGTTATATGTTAGGAAAAGGCATTGCTACCTTAATCCATATCCTCAACCCTGAAGTCATCATCATCAGTGGCCGGGGAGCCAAAGCCGGTGCCATACTCATGCCTCAGATTCAGACCGCAGTGAATGAATTTTGCATACCTAGATTGGCCAGCACAACACAAGTAAAAATATCAGAAACCAACAAACAGGCACAAAGTATTGGGACTGCTGCCTTTATTATAGAAAACACATTACAAACCCTTATAACTACAAACTAATTAGCTTATAAATCATTACTCATGAATTATTTTCAAAAAAAGAGTGCGGGATTAGCGTTATGCACTTTAGTCAGTGCATCATCCTTATTCGCACAGCAATCCATTACCGGAACAGTAAAAGATGCTTCGGGACTAGTATCTGGCGTAACGGTGACTGTAAAAGGAACCTCAAGAGCTACACAAACCACTGCGAACGGCAGTTTTACCATCCAGGCTTCACAGGGAGAAACTTTACGATTTACAACGATTGGATACAAAACAACAGAAATTTTGGTTGGTTCAACTAAATCGATTAATGTAACCTTGACACAAGATGCTTCTGCTTTAGATGAGGTGGTTGTGACAGCAATGGGTATTAAACGCGATGCAAAAGCTTTAGGATACGCTGTTAGCACGATCAAAGCAGAGGAACTTACTAAAGCGGGAAATACGAACATAGGATCAGCCTTATATGGTAAAGTTTCTGGCGTAAAAATTACCACAGCACCTGGCGGTGCATCAAGTGCTGTAAATGTTCAAATTCGTGGTATTAACTCCTTAAATTACCAACGTCAACCCCTTTATGTTGTAGACGGTGTAATTATTCGTAATGATGAACAATATGGAACCAAAGGAGCCAATAACAATAACTATTGGGATGACCAACGTGTCCGTGGTAATGGGATGTTAGATATTAATCCTGCCGATATTGAAAGTATGACTATTTTAAAGGGATCTGCAGCGAGTGCGCTATACGGATCTGATGCAGCAAGTGGGGTTATTGTGATTACTACAAAAAAAGGGATTAAAGGAAGAGGTTTAGGTATTGATTTTAACTACAATGGTTCTATCGAACGTGCCGCATTCTTACCGAAATTCCAAAATATCTATGGCCCTGGTTATGACGCTACGACCAATCTAGCGAACGGTGCTGATGCGGAAGGTTGGATCGCAGATACAGACTCACCCTCGGGAAGACGCCCATACTTCCGCTCATACGGAATTTTGGCCCTAAATTTACTGGTGAAGAAGTAATTGGTGGGATGGAACAACCAAGAAATACGAAGCACGTGAAAATAACTTTAAGGACATCTTTGACAATGGTTATAATTCAAACATTAACTTTGCAATTTCAAATCAAACAGACAAAGTGAACTATCGTTTGAGCGGTACACGTATGGATTATAAAAGTACAAGTCCAGGTTCAAAACAAAGTAGAAATACCTTCAATCTAAATAGTACAGTAAAAATGCACGAAAAATTGTCATTAGATCTCGTTGCAAACTATACAAATACAGAAACTCATAATCGATCGCAATTACTAGGACAAGTCCTCGGATCTTTGGAGGTTTCTTTAGTCGTACAGAAGACATGTCTGTTCTAAAAGAAAAATATCAAACTTCGGACGGCTATAAATATTCAGCAGCGACTACTGGTCGTGATGAGGATTTCAAATATGCCATTCGACCATATAATTTGTTGGATTATTTCTGGTCTCAATATAAAAATAGCTACGACGAAACAGAAAATCGCTTGTTAACAAGTGCCACCTTAAATTGGGATGTTGTGAATCACCTCAAATTAAGAGGCCGTATCGGTAATGATTTTACTTCGGCAGCCATCACAAATAAACAATATAACGAGCATGCGACTCGCTATAATTCAACAACGAATAGTTCTGGCGGATTCAGCACTTCAAAAGGACTGTACTCAATATTGTATGGCGATGTATTAGCGACTTATGCTAACAAAATAAATAGTGATTGGGATTACAGTGTAAGTGCAGGTTTTCAATCTAGAGAAGAAAATTATGATGACCAATCGTCTACTACACAAAGTGGGCTTGTAAAAGAAAACTGGTTTAGTATCAGCAATAGCTATGCACCAGCGACAACAGGTAATGAGCGTAAGAAAAAAATAAAATATGCATATTTCGGAATGGCCAATATTGGTTATAAAGGATTTGCTTATTTAGACGGTACTTATCGCTCCGAGTATTCTTCCACCATGCCTCCCGGCAACAACAACTACAAATATGGTTCTGTAAGCGGAAGTTTATATTTAGTGACGCTCTGGGCTGGAAGTCTCAGAATTTCAATTTTGGAAAATTGCGTGTTTCCTACGGTATTGTCGGAAATGATGCCGGAATTTATGTCGCAAATGTCGCAAACAGTCAAAATGCAATAGCTACAATTAATGGATCTGTACCTTCTTTGACATATAATGGCAGCTATGGAAATTTGGGACTTATGCCTGAAATGAAATACGAATGGGAGTATGGATTAGAACTTAAATTTTTAAAAAACAGATTAGGTTTAGATATCAGTTATTATGATAATTACATCGACGATCAAATTTTAAATCTAACAACAGAAGCATCATCAGGAGCAACCTCTCAATGGACGAATGTAGGTCGTATCTCAAATAATGGTCTAGAAGTTTCATTAACAGCAACACCTATACAGCGTGAAAATTTCAGTTGGAATACCCGTTTAAACTATTCCTTCAATAGAACTATGGTGGATAAATTAAATAGTGGCGGAGATATGCTAACGTTCTACAGCGCAGATGAGAACTCCTTAAAAGTCGTTGCCGAAGTCGGTAAAAAATTAGGTAATATTTATGCGTACGATATTGCTAAAGATGATCAGGGTAATAATCTAATTTCTGATGAAGGTTACTATGTTATTGATAAAACAAAGTATAAATATGTAGGAAATATATTACCAAAGGCAATAGGTGGTATGACCAATACATTCAACTATAAAAATTGGTCATTAGATTTCACTGTGGATTATAGATTAGGTGGTAAAATGGTTTCTGAAAATCAGAAATATGCCATGGGAACCGGTGCTTATGAAAACACTTTGGAATACAGAGAAACTGGTGTTACTTTAGGTGGTGTAAATCAGAATACTGGTGAGAAAAATGATG
>NZ_ASZT02000181.1:0-8711 GCF_001006065.1 Sphingobacterium sp. IITKGP-BTPF85 | reverse complement strand
AAAAACCTTATGTAAAATACGGTGTTAGTCCTTTTGGTATCTGGGATAATAAGGATGCAAACCGTGACGGTTCTAATACACATGGTTTAAGTGGTTACCGGACTTTATTTGCGGATGGCGTGAAATGGATCAAAGAGGGTTGGATAGACTACATCAATCCCCAGATTTATTTTCCTTTCCAAAACCGTGCTGCCGCTTATGAAATTCTGGTTGAATGGTGGCAACATCATACTTATGGCCGACACTTTTATATCGGTCATGGTGCTTATCGCGTGAATGAGCAAAAACCTGGATGGACTGACCGAAGCCAAATTCCGCGTCAGATCCGTTTTTTACGAGAACAACAGAATGTACAGGGAAGTATCTTCTTTAGTTCAAAATCTTTAACGGACAATCTTGCCGGTCTTCAGGATTCTTTGCAACGTAATCTGTATAAAACATCGGCTTTGCCTCCGACGATGCCGTGGATCGACAGTATCCCGCCCAATGCACCTTTTGGATTACAGTTGAGGTCTTCAGAAAATACAAAATTAAATCACCTAGTCTGGCAAAAACCCGATCGTGCGTCTGATGGTCAATCTGCTTATGGCTATATTGTTTACCGATTTAAAGAGGGGGATCAACCTGATTTGAATAATAGTAAGAATATCATCCATATTTCTTATAATGAGGATGACCTTCAATTTGATGATAGTGACCTGGAAATACATCAACAGTACTATTATATGGTGACGGCACTGGACCGAATGAAAAATGAGAGTGAACCATCTAACATAAGAAGTACCCAAAAAACTCATCTATATAGTACAAATCAAGAAGTAACGCGGCAACAATAAAAAGTTATACAGTACTGGTTTCAAAATATGACAAAAAGAAAGCCGATTAGTATATAATCGGCTTTTTTATTATTTTAATAAAGCATTACGGTATTCATCTGTTATAGCCGGCAATTGGATTTCTTGTCCTTCATTTTTTAAGGAGTCTGCAAATGCATTGGTATTGGCTATTGCTTTCAAATAAGCTGCAACCACAGCATCCGAAACCGCAATTTCTTTTCCTTCTTTGATATTTGCGATATATTGATTGTCGACCAATTTAACTTGTCCAAAAAACGATAAGCAGCGGCTTTTAATAGTCCTAAATCTTCTTTCGACAATTCTTCAATTCGAGCTCCAGGAGGCAATTTAACCTCTATAAAGGCTTTGCCTTTCGCCAAAGTATCAATGGGATTGTCTAATGGGATTGCCGCTAATGAGGCAAGGTTCAGAACGGGCACTCCCGCTTCTTGTTTGTTTTGGCAACTGACCATTAACACGGTCGCTACGATAAGGGTTAAAAAAGTACGCATGTACAATAGTAAACATAAAAAGGGCTTTTCAACGAATTGAAAAGCCCTTTTTAAGATATCCTTACACTGCTATTACTTTAGTAATTCTGCTAATTTAGCTTCTAAAGCTTCACCTCGTAAATTAGAGGCAACAATCTTTCCTGTCGGATCGATTAAAAAGTTCTGTGGAATACCACGTACTTCATATAAACCTACTGGAGCAGATTTCCATCCTTGCAAATCTGACACTTGTGGCCACTGTCCTAATTGATCGTCTGCAATCGCTTTCAACCAGGCGTCTTTTTTACCTGGATTATCTAAAGAGACTCCAAATACAGTAAGTTCTTGTCTTTAAATTTATTAAATGCTGCTACAACATTAGGGTTCTCTTGGCGACATGGTCCGCACCAGCTTGCCCAGAAGTCTAATAATACATATTTACCTCTTAAAGAAGAAAGAGAAACCTGATTACCTGCAGTATCAGGTAATGTAAAGTCCGGCGCTACTGCTCCGATAGCTACTGCTTTTAACTTTTCAATTCGTGTTGCTAATTCTTTACCTTTTTTACTGTTTTTTAGCTCTGCTGATAACGCTTGATAACTTGGAATAATCAATGAATTGACATTTTCAGCATCTAATTTATCTCCTAATAAATCCAATGTAATGAAACTTGATTTATTATTTTTAATAAACTGCTCGTCCACCAATTCTTGTTTCTCATTGATTTCTCCGGCTTCTTTTTGCAGACCTGCAATAAAAGTCTGGTCATTACGCTGTTCTTCAGCAGCTTCTGAATAACGCTTATTTAATGCCTGAAATCCCTCTGAGAAAGGCTTAACAGCAGTTTGGTATTTTGCAAAATCATTATTGATCGCATTACCCGAAATAACTGCATTTTTCATCTCACCAGTAGATTCTACTTTGATCACTCCAGTTGACAGGTATACTTGCGTCAAATCAGGATTTTGTATTTCTTTGATGCTAGTTCCGTCTGCTGAAAGAATTAAGTACGCTTTAACAGGTCCAGCAACTGTACCGCTAAATTTAAACTGTCCACCTGTTACTGTTGTTGAATCTATTTTGCGCGCATTGTTTTCAGCATATTGCATAAACACTTTTGCTTTATCTGTCGCTCCTTGTATTTTACCTGTTACGGTAAATTCTCTTGTGCAAAAATTAAGTCGGGATAAGTCCTAATCCCAATAATATTCCTTTTTTCATCTGTATATAATTTGATATTTATTACTTCATTTACACGGTTTGGATTACCATCTGCCGCTGGCACCGCCACCACCGAAGCCACCGCCACCAAAACCGCCGAAACCACCACTATCTCCACCGCCACCAAAGCCGCCACCTCCGGAACCGCCTCGTCCAAGTGTATTTAAGAGTGTCCACCAAAACAAATCGGAAGTTCCTGTACCATTCATGACTTTACCACCACCATTTCCACCGTTTCCTCCTTTTCTAGAAATCACTGCGATGACAATGATCACAATCACAATCACGATCAACATCTTTGAAGTGCCTCCTTTTCCTTGGGGTTGCTTAGGATCTGCTTTATACTCTCCTTTGGTATAGGAAATCAGAGCATCAGTTGCCTTATTAACTCCTGAAAAATAATCCTGCGCCCGGAAAGCTGGCTTTATTTCGTTTTCAATAATTCGATGTGCGATCGCATCAGGAACAGCGCCTTCTATACCGTACCCTGTCTGAATAGTAACAGCACGATCGCCAATTGCGGCAAGCAACAGAATACCTGTGTTGTACTTTTATTTCCTACGCCCCACTTTTGAGCTAGTCTTACGGCATAATCACTGATATCATAAGATCCTGTTGAATTCATCAAGACTACCGCAATCTGTATGGAGGTAGAGTCTTCAAAAGCCAGTAGTTTTTGCTCTAACTGCTGTACCTGAGTGGGCGATAATGTGTTTGTATAATCGTTGACCAATCTGTTGGATGTCGCCGGAAAATCGTCCTGTGCAAATACACCTGCAATACTAAATAGTACTGCGACTGCGTCATGACAAAAAAACGTATGGCTGACAATCTAATTTTGGTCAATGACCTATATTCTTTTCGTTTATCCATTTTTTATTTATCGCCAAAAACAATATCATTCGGTAATTCATTAATATCATCGTCTTCTCGTGGATAAAATTTCGCCAGTTGTTCGCCTGCATGCTCAATGCCTTGGATCAAACCATTCACATATTGTGCATTCCGAAATTCCTGAACCATAATTTCTTTCGTTTTCTCCCAGAAATCGTCCCCTACTTTCTTATGAATTCCCGCATCTCCTATAACGGAAAATTTATGGTCTTCGTGTGCTAAGTAGATTAAAACTCCATTTCTTAAAGCGGTCTTATGCATATCCAACTTTTCAAAATAGTGGGTTGCACGATCGAAAACTTCTCCAGGACAGTGTTTCTCAACAACCACACGGATCTCACCGGAAGTTTTATTTTCCGCAATACTGATCGCATGTACTACTTTTTCCTGCTCTTCTGATGAAAATGTTCCCATTACTAAAGTCTTTTTTAAATAAAAAAAGATGAATGCGTGCACAAATTTCGGCCATCATTCATCTTTTCTAGTAAACTAATACGCTGTATTTAGAAAGATACTGCTGGCGCTTTATCCGCACCTTCTTGTGCTGTGAAAGTTCCTTTTGCTTTAAAGCCAAACATGCCAGCCATCAAATTGTTAGGAAAACTTCTCACAGTTGTATTGAACTGCTGTACCGCTTCATTGTAAGCTCTACGTTCGGTTGAAATTCTATTTTCAGTACCTTCTAATTGCGCTTGCAATTCTAAAAAGTTTTGATTTGCTTTCAAATCTGGGTAAGCTTCTACTGTAGCCATCAACTTACTTAAAGAACCTGAAAACTGGTCCTGTACTTTTTGATATTGTGCAATTGTTTCTTCATTCAAATTGGTAGGATCTACCGTGATAGAAGTCGCCTTGGCACGTGCTTCAACAACAGCTGTTAATGTACTTTCTTCGTGCTTTGCTGCTCCTTTTACGGTATTTACCAAATTCGGAACTAAATCTGCACGTCTCTGATATGCATTTTCAACTTGAGCCCATTTTCCTTTTACATTTTCATCTTGCGATACCATTGTATTGTATCCGCATGAACTGAAAGATAATGCGACCATTAAACCAAAGAATGCGACTAATAATCTTTTCATTTTTTGTTGAATTAATATATTTCAAATTAAATTTTGATAGAAAGCTTACTACAAAGCTCATACCACTCCTACGAATATAAGAATAATTTTAGGCGTTAAGTATTTATAACTAAAAAAATACAGCAGTTATCCTTAACTTTGGGCTGTTTTTGGGATAAAAACCCAGCAAGAAATTTATGCAGAAAGAAATTGAACTGGCTATCGCTCCGGAAAGAATTGAGGACGATAATTATATTCTAATTCAAGGTTCTAAAGCCTTGAAAATAAATGGTGAGCGTATTAAAGGATTTAAAATTCGCAAGCGTTCTATTGATGCCCGTAGCCGACATGTCGTTTTTAGAGCTCGTATTATATTTTTTATCGACGAAGAACCTATTAATGAAGTTTTTGAAACCCACTTTAAATTGGCCCATAACGCACAACCAGTGTTAATTATCGGTGCTGGCCCTGCAGGTTTATTTGCAGCGCTACAATGTTTGGAAAAAGGGCTTAAACCTATTATTGTTGAACGTGGTAAAGCTGTGCAGGATCGCCGCCGTGACCTTGCGAAGTTAAACCGCGAAGGTATTGTTGATGAAGACTCCAATTATTGTTTTGGTGAAGGTGGTGCCGGTACATATTCTGATGGAAAGCTATATACCCGCTCGGATAAACGTGGTGATGTTGAGAAAGTACTTAAACTTTTTGTTGCCCATGGTGCGAATGAAGATATTTTGGTCAATGCGCGCCCTCATATCGGAACGAACAAGTTACCTCATATTATTCAGGACATCCGAGAAACGATTATCGCGCATGGTGGCGAGGTTATTTTTGAACAACGTGTAGTTGATATCAATACGGAAAATAATCAGGTTACAGGTGTCACACTTGCAAGTGGAAAACAATTGAAATCAAATCATGTCATTGTAGCTACAGGACACTCGGCACGTGATATTTTCGAACTCTTCCGTGCTAAAAACTGGTTACTTGAGGCTAAAGCTTTTGCTCTAGGTGTTCGAATTGAGCATCCGCAGGAGATTATTGATCAAGCACAGTATCATTGTGAAGTCCGAAGCGAGCATCTTCCACCGGCTTATTATAGTCTTGTGGAACAGGTAAATGGCCGTGGGGTCTTTTCATTCTGTATGTGTCCAGGTGGGGTTATTGCTCCTTGTTCTACCGCAGACAATGAAATCGTTGTGAATGGCTGGTCGCCATCGAAACGGAATAATCCGCACGCCAATTCTGGTACTGTTATCCAGATCAACCTGGAGGATGTTCCGGGATCGGACAGCAATCCATTTGCGTTGTTGGATTTTCAACGTGAAATCGAAAAACGTGCTTTTGAAGCTGGTGGTGGAAAAATGGTGGCTCCTGCGCAACGGATGATTGATTTTGTTGAGGGGCGGATATCCAAAGATCTTCCGGAAAACTCTTATAAACCGGGTACGGTTTCTGCAGATTTAACTCAGGTGTTACCAAAATTTGTGTACGAAGCATTACGCGGTGCATTGCCTATCTTCGGTAAAAAGATGAAAGGTTACTATACCAATGAAGCTATCCTTGTTGCTGTAGAATCCCGCACTTCTTCACCCGTCCGTATTCCCCGTGATAAGTTATCTTTACAACATCCTGAAATTAAGGGTCTTTACCCTTGTGCTGAAGGGGCTGGTTATGCTGGGGGTATTATTTCCGCTGCTATTGATGGTATGAACTGTGCCAATGCGATCAATTAAATTGATAAAATATTAAATTGGTCTTGCAAAAATTCAAATAAAGCCGTATTTTTGTAAGACCAACGCGAAAGTAGCTCAGTTGGTAGAGCACAACCTTGCCAAGGTTGGGGTCGCGAGTTCGAATCTCGTCTTTCGCTCAAAATAAAAAAGCTTCCAAAATTTGGAAGCTTTTTTATTTTATACTGCTTCGTTATGGGGCACTTTTTTTCCCAGTCGCATGACAGCTGGTGTAAAAAAGGACAATACGCCTACAATCATCATCAATAATCCTGCGATCACAAAAGCGTTGGCTACTCCAATTACATCTGCTATCATACCCGTAAAAAGTAATCCGATGACACTTGGCAGAATAGCAAGACTAAAATAGAGCGAAAATACGCGACCTAACATTTGGGGTGCGACTTCTTCTTGTATGGTCGTCATAAAAGAGGCTGAGAACAGCGACATGGATACACCACCTATTCCAGTCACGATTACAAAAGGAATGAACCAAGTGGATGGGAACCATCCTGAAAAAGCAAATGTCAATCCCAGTACAATATGCATGGTATTGATCATAATTACTTTCGAAAAATTCACTTTAAATGCTCCCAATAATCCTCCTCCTACTAACATGCCTACTCCCCATATAATTTCAATCACACTCATCTCCCATTTTCCGCCATTAAAATGATCGATTGTCAAAAGTGGAAACATAATAGCGATCGGCATAACACAAAAGTAGCGATCATCGCGTATAAAAACAATAGGCTCAAGCCACGATTATGGTAGATGGCCTGCATACCTTGTTTCATATCACCCCATGCCTGTCCAAAGGATAATTTAGATTCAACCTTTAAATGAGGAATGGTGACAAAGAACAACGATACTATTGCAACTGCCGCACCGATAACATCGAGATAAAGCACTTGAGCGATTGAAAAATAAGTAATCGCCAGCGTTCCTAATGCAGGCCCGGCAATACTACTGACGGACTGAAGCATCTGATTTATTCCAGATACACGTAGCAATTTATCTTCCGGAACCATCAGTGGTGCTATTGCCTGCATCGCTGGTGCATGAAAAGCTGCCCCTATGGAACGACAAGTTAGCAACAGATAGATCAGCGATAGCCCTACTGCAGCCTCCTGCAAAACAAAAGTCATCATTAGGGTACATAAAGCAATAAATGCATCGGCAAAAATCATTACCTTTTTCCGGTCCCAGCGATCAATTAAAACACCTACGAAGGGTCCAATAAGTGCCTGTGGCAATAAGCCTGCAATACCTGCCAAAGCCAATACCTCGGCCGACTTATGCGTTAAACTCAACCAGACAATCACAGCAAAATTGACAGCAGAGCTCGTCAACAGTGACACAAATTGTCCAATCCAAATATACATATAGGTTTGAAACCAATTTTTCTTTTCCATAAAATAATAAAGTATTATACAACCTTAAATGATGCGAAATATCATTTATTAAAAAAACTATTTACTTGACTGAGCTAAAATCGTCAAGGAATAAAATAAAACGTTGTATATAAAGCGACTTTCATAACGATGCAAATTTACAAAAATTTGTTAACTTTAAGATTAGCAACATCCTATAAATTATGAAAGTTTTCAGAAGCAGACAAGACCCTTTGATGGATGCCATGATCATTGGCCTTATATTATCCATGATAGTCATGATGATCGTTACACTTCGTACTGAACAAGCTACTTTTATAGAATTTGTGACTATAATAGGTCTTCCGACATTGTTGATAGCCACATTATTATTACCAAGACCGAGGTATACAATAGACAGTCCGTATTTTTCTTATCGAACGTGTATCTTTAGAGGAAAGATTGCCATTGACAAAATTCACAAAATAGAGATTGGAAAGACTTTATGGGTGGGTTTTAAACCAGCAGCTGCCCGCAAAGGTTTGATCATACACTATAACAAGTACGAAGAAATATACATTAGCCCAGACGGAAATGATAATTTTGTAAATGAATTACTGCAATACAATCCTGCTATTAAAATCATACGATCAGCTTAATCAGCGGTCCAACCACATCTGAAAATCGGATGATTTATCTTCACTCACGATAACTTCGATACCAGCTGGCAACGCTGGTTGTAATTGGAGCCGTATGCGATTACGAGCTACTTTCAACATATCTATAATGGAATCTATATGGATAATGAATTTGCGATTGACCTGAAAAAAGAATGTTGGATCCAGGCGAGACACAAGACCTGTTATGGTATCGTCGACAATAAATTGATCTCCATCTTTTGTGTAGCCGTACAATATTTTATCTTCAGCCATAAAATAGGCAATTTCTGTTGTCGGTATCGATTTTAACCGCATACCATACCGTACTAGAAAACGAGTTTTGTATTGAATCTCCCTGGTATCCTGGACGATAAACGGCGCGACTTTATTAAGTGCCTGTTGTAACTCGTCGTCGTCATACGGCTTCAACAAATAGGCATAGC
>NZ_ASZT02000180.1:0-8713 GCF_001006065.1 Sphingobacterium sp. IITKGP-BTPF85 | reverse complement strand
AAAAACATAAGGACAAAATAGATGACCAGTGGAATAGCTACTTTTACCACATCCATTGGAAGCTCCACGATTTTTTCACCTTTTAAGCTGAACATTAAGACGATCGTAAATAATAAAGCGTACAATGTTATAGGTGATATTGTGGGTACAAATTTTCTATTGTACCATTCTATACCTTTTGATTTAACTAAGATATATCGGCTTAGGAAGCCTGCCAGAAAAGGAATACCCAAATAGATAAGAACACTTTCTGTGACGTCCTTCATTGAAACACTGACATTGAAGTTGGCTAGTCCTAATTTACCAGGCAGTACATTGATAAATAACCATACAAAGAAGCTATAGGTAAACACCTGAAAGATACTGTTTAAGGCGACTAATAAGGCTGCATATTCTCGGTTTCCTTTAGCGAGATCATTCCATACAATCACCATTGCAATACATCTGGCCAAACCAATAAGAATTAATCCGATCATATAGTCCGGCTCATCTCTTAAAAACAAAATGGCAAGAACAAACATTAAAATAGGTCCTATCACCCAATTTAATAATAATGATATACTGATTACTTTTTTATCCCTAAAAGCAGTAGGTAAAAGAGAATAGTCAACTTTAGCGAGTGGAGGGTACATCATTAATATTAGTCCAATAGCTAATGGGACGTTAGTTGTACCTACGGATAGAGAATCCATAACTTTTGAAGTCCCGGGAAATAAGAATCCCAAGCCCACACCAACTGCCATGGCAAGAAATATCCAAAGTGTTAAGTATCTGTCGAGAAATTTTAATTTTGGCTGCATATTATTTTAATTTATTCCTATTGTTTTACTTCTTCTTTCCATAATAATCGTATCGCGCCAGGTGTCTCCCAGTTTTCCTATTTTCTCACGGAAACCGACTATTCTAAAACCAAAGCGTTGATGAAGCGCTACTGTTGCTTCATTTTCAGGAAACATTCCGCTTTGAAGCGTCCAAATTCCATAAGCTTCGCTTTCTTCAATTAGCCTGGCCATCAAGGTCTTTCCGACGCCTTTTCCTTTATGAGAATTAGAAACATAAATACTTACTTCTGCTACACCTCCGTAAACACATCGGTCACTCACTGCCGAAAGGGCTGCCCAGCCGACTATGATACCATCAACTACTGCTGCAAACCTGCTGTGTTTTAGTTTACTTTTATCCCAATCTTCCCACTCTGGGGTTGTTGTTTCAAAAGTGGCATGGCCTGTTTCAATGCCTTCTTTGTATATTCTGGAGATATTTGAATAATGCTCCTTACCGATCGCTGTTATTTCCATGCTATTTGTTTACCAGTGAAAAAACATAAAACATTTCTGCTGCAATCTGCAAGCTTCTTTCCGCATACACCTCTGTTTGCTGTGGGCTATTGTCCGAGGCTTTGGATCATCGTATTTTATCGGGAATCTTGCCTCAGCTCCAAAAACCACAGGACAGCCTTCATCTGCATTGTTACAGGTCATGATGGCACCGAATTCATTTTTAGGATTAAATTCGCTGTTATATTCTTTGGAAAAGCAGATAATCGCTGCCTCATTTTCGGCATATTTAATTGCATAGACAGGATTTTCTGTTTCGCTGAGCTTTTGAATCTGAAACCCCTGATCGCTCAATGTTTCTGCAATTTTGGGGAACATTGCTGTTGCCTCAGTACCACCTGAATAGCAAAACACATTAGTAATCCCAAAATGATAGGCCATAGTTTGCGCCCAGATTTGGGATAAATGGCTTCTCCTACTATTATGGGTACAGATAAAATTTAAGCGTATTGTCTGACCTGTTTCTATTTTCGTTTGGATATAGTCTGCCAATGGCTGTAAAACTGTTTTTCTTTCTTCTGAAATACTATTTGTTGAAATGGATTCAATGGTTGTTATAAGTTTATGGTTCATTTTTATGATTTAAAATTAATAGCCTCTTCTCAGATTTTCTGCATATTCATTAGGCAGGGGGCTTTCTTCTACTGCCTTAGCTGCTTTTTCAATGTCATAGTCAAATCGTATAAACTCGATACCGATGCTTTCTTTGTTCAGTATAGAACTATTTTCATTGATGGTCAGCATGACATACGCTCCGCGGATATCATTATCCTTAGGTTTACCGACGGAACCGATATTGACCGCATGGCGATAATAAGGTTGTTCTTCAGATCCAGAATTTAAAATGCGGTGATAAGGTTTGTGTGTATGTCCGAAACACATAATATCTGCATCAGCCTGCTCCATGATCCTGAGCATACTTTTTTCCTCACGGTCTTCAAAAAGATATTCATTGATCTTCCTTGGGCTGCCGTGCACCAAAAGCAAATTGAGCTTATCTTCATTCAATTGAAACTCAACTTTGATATGTGCAGGGAGCGTGCGCAAATAGGCACGTTCATCGTCCTTCATGATAGAGTTGGTAAAGGAGATAGAAATATTGCCATTGTCCTTTTCACTATCTGACTTATAGGCACAACCACACTCATTGCTCATACGTCCGATACCGAAATCGTAATTTCCTGCAATGGTTGGAATTTTCCGCTTACGGATCTCATTGACCACTTCGTTTGGCCATATATTGTAACCTACCAGGTCACCCAAGCAATAGATACTATCTGGATCTCTTTTATCTACATCTTCGAAGAAAGCTTGCAAAGCGGGTAAATTGGCGTGTATATCGCTGAATAATGCAATTTTCATATTTTATTAGTTACTATTTTTTAAAAATTCTTCAATCTCAAGTATGGTCTGTTTTGCTGTTCTATTTACACCTATGATTGTGGCGGAGGCATAACCGGTCCAGTTGCCGTATCCGACGAGCCATAATCCGGGCAATTCTAGTGATTTACTTTCACTGGTCTTTGCAATGCCTTTTTCGTCTATGTGTATCAATGATTTCAGATAAGAAGTATCGTAACCGAATCCTGTGCACCAAATAATAGCATCAAATTCCTCTTTGTCCCCATTATGCCAAATCACCCCCTTATCATATAACTTATCGAATGTGCCACTTGACACTAAGACACCTCTGTGTTGGGCCTCTTTAACAGATGGAACCATTACGATATTTCCTAAATTAAATTGCGCTGCATCGAAGGGTTTTCCTTCTTTTTCGGCCTTGTATCGTGCCGAGGCTACGTTAAACAGATAATATCCGTCTACTTCGTCAGGCAAAAATTCAGGTTCCTTTTTGGTTGACCACTTTACAGCCGTAACTTTTGAGACCTCTGCGACAATCTGGGCACCGGAATTACCTTCTCCTACCACCAGCGTTTTCAGCCCCGTAAAGTCTTTTGGGCTTTTATACTTTCCTGAATGAATTTGAAGTCCCTTAAAATCTTCTATTCCTTCTAGCTTTGGAATAGACGGATTGCCCCAGGTACCGGTTGCCGAAATAACTGTTTTAGCTTTAAAACCTCCCTGAAGGGTGTAGATCTTAAAAATATTCCCATCCTTTTTAATTTCAAGAACTTCAATACTCCGCCTCACATTCAGTTGATAATGCTCTTCGTACTTACCCAAGTAGTCAATTGCTTCTTGTCTAAGCGGAAACTGATGCTCAGATTTTGGCATCAGCCATCCTGGTAAGGAGCTGTAATCTGCGGGAGAAAACAGGGTCAGGCTATCCCAGCTGTGGATCCAGGCACCACCCGGAATATCTTGTTTATCCAATATAAGATATTTAAGTTTTGCCCGCCGCAGATAATATCCACATGCTAGCGCACTCTGGCCTCCTCCAATAACAATAACATCAAAGATTTCATCCATTGATTTAATTTTAGTACATTTTATAAAAAAGATACAATCGACATTCTACAGCGAATTAGCAGCATCCTCCACCAGGTGTACACGAATTATTTGCAGTACCTGTAAGTACAGAAAGGTTTATCTTTTGCTTTTCGGAAGGTATGCCGCATGCATCCTGTGCAAGACAGGCAGTAGTCTTACTTTTCAATATAAAAGTTTTCCCATTGAACTCCAGATCATATTTTCCAATTGTATCACTTTGATATTCCACTTCGATCTCAGCATCTTCTATACCTAATTTGTCCTCCGAAAGTTTGATAATATTCAATAGTTTTCCAGGCTTTAAACGATGCTCAAAGTCATCGGCGTTCCATAGCTGAAAGTTCACTGCCTTTTCATCACGGATTACACCACCACAGTCAATGAATCTTTTATTAATCTGGCCGACTTCGGTCACATGGAAATGCTCGGGTACAAACGTTCCGTTTTCTAACTGAAATTCAACATTGTCTAATGTTGGAAGGATTTCTTTGATTTCTGATAATTTCATTGGTTTATATTTATAGTTATAATGCAATATTGCGATTATTTCAAACAAATTTTTTTAACAGCACTTTAGCTGTAATTTATTAAAATACTTACTGAATTTGGGAATGTAAAGCAGCACATGTAAGAGGCTTATGACAATCGCTCCCGGCAGTAGATTTATTGCTATAAATCTAAATGTGTCATAGCTCTCTATATGTTGAAAGTTCTGCGCTAATGTAAAACCCGTAGAATCAAAATTGAGTTTGATCACTAAAAATACAGCGATAGCCGCAAAGTGGAAGCCGTTAACCATAAGATGGATAATATATTCCCAACGGGGTAGTCCACCCATAAATTGTCTGCTGTCTTTTTCCACATAAGCATCCAACAGCAATGTAATGATGTCCGCAAAGATCAAAACGCATCCTATTACAAAAAGGTTGTTGTTTTCAATATTTATAAATAAAGTTGTAAGAATACCTGTAAATAAAAAGGCTCTTATCGTATGGGTAAGATGTTCAAACCGGCTTTCTTTATGCTCATAGAGGTGATATTTGTATATGTGCAGAAATACACCATCAAATACTGCCAATAATGAATAGCTGATCAGTAATACCGAAGATATAATGAAAGCAGTTTCCATCATTAACAACATTTTTGATTGGTTACTGTAGAAATTATTTTTGAAAAATACTCTTTCAATATATTGAATGTATTTTCGTCAATACAGTAGCATACAGATGTTCCCTCAATGCTCCCTTGTATTAATCCCGCATTTTTTAATTCTTTCAAATGCTGTGATACGGTAGGCTGTGCTAGTGGCAGCTCATTGACAATATCTCCGGTGATACAGGTATTGACTTTTAGCAGATATTCTATAATAGCAACCCTTGCAGGATGGCCCAATGCTTTAGCAATAACCGCAATCTGGTTTTGGCGGTCCGTAAAATGATCTGTCTTTGTTGCTCCCATAATTAATTATTATATTGCAATATTACGATATTATTTTTAAATACAAAATAAAAAAGATGCAGATTTAAATTTTATGTGGACTTTTTGCTTTGTTTTCGGTTAGGACTAATGTTGATTATTATACGTAACTATTTAAAATTCAAATTTTTAATTGTATTTCAACGTTAGAATAAATAGGTATAAAACAGAAACATATGTTAGAACAATTATTCAAAAGAAATTTAAATCATCATCGAAACGCTCCACTACTGAAAGAACGAGTTGAGTATCTGAATTATCTGTCGATTAATAATGCTACAGAATTCAGATTGAAATTAATTGAAGGATATCTATTAAGAGCAACCGAATTGCTCCGTCTGCAGGATCGTAGGATGGTAACTGTGGAAGAAATTGAGGCGGCTGCTGTGAAATGGGGGAAAATGAAAACTACTCACCATTTAAAAAAGAATTTTCAGAATCTGGAAAAAAAATTTCTATGTACACTAAATCATGGTTAAGGTACCTAAACTGGCTGGATGTACCTGTCATAGAAGAGGGAAATGAAATACTGCAGGAGTTATATAAAACATCCAGCACGCTAAAACGGCATCAAGGCCATCCATTACTTCGAGAGCGAATCTCATATCTGAAATATTTACAAAGTCAGGAGAAGCGGACTCTGGAATTAAAGCTTACAGCATCTTATCTTCTGCGAATAATAGAATTTTTGCATCTGGAAAATGGCAGGATAATTACTATTAAAGAGTTAATTGAGGCTGCCCAAAAATGGGGTTTAAGTAAAAAATACAATACAAAAACAAGTTCTAATCAATTTGGAAAGAAGCTGTTTATTAAAATTGGACTAGACTGGTTGGGCTTTCTGAACCGTGTGGAAGCAACTTCAGAAGAAAATGATATATTACTGAAAAAGTTATTTAAATTACGTCATGTTTTATTTCATCAAATAGAAAGCCCTTTACTGGCAGAACGGCTGCTGTTTTTACACTATCGGAAGAACCAAGGGATAAAAGATTCTACCCTTTATAATGAAGCAATGAGTCTATTGGTTATTATGACTCATCTTAAGTTCTATTCGGTACGGACAGTAAAAGTTTCTGAATTAACAGTTATGGCTGGTAATTGGTCAAGATTAGACAAGATACATCCCAGAACAAAAAATTATACTTATAAGAATAAGCTAAGCTTAATTCATACTGCTAAAATATGGTTGTCCTTATTAGATTGTTTGGAAGATGATACAGTGCCCTCAATTCCCTTTACAAAAAAATTGAGCGAATACTTATATTTTCAATCAAGAATCAAAGGTCTATCAGAAAGAACTATAATATCCAAACGCGGAATATTAAAGCGTTATCTGAAACTCATCAGTGAGCATTGTGTCCACTTTGATCAAGTTACGCCAGATATCATTGGAAAAATTATTAGCAACCGTAAGAAGACCGGTCTTTCCAGAAGAACAATTAAAAACGAATTAAGTGTATTGAGATCTTTCCTTTGCTTTGCATCTGAGAAAAGATGGTGTATGAATGGTTTATCTGAATCCATCCGAGCTCCCAGAATCTATGAACATGAGCTGTTGCCATTAGCACCGACAAGAGAAAATATCCAGAAGATGGTCTCAGAATTCGCAACTGAAACAACTATTAATATAAGAGATTTTGCCATTTTACAGCTACTTACGGTTTATGGACTTCGAAGCAGTGAAGTAGCATATCTTCAGCTTGATGATTTAGACTGGCAAAGGAGATTATCTACGTAAGAAGATCAAAGGATGTAAGCCGCAATTATTCCCCTTAACCCCAACTGTTGGTGATGCCATAATACATTATCTTAAAGAAGCCCGGCCCAATGAATCAAGTTTGAGGGAAGTTTTCCTGACACAGATTGGACCTTACAAGAAGTTAAATAACAGCTCTATTTACGCAATCATAAATAAGATATTAAAACCGATGGATTGGAATATAAAATCCTGTGGTCCTCATTGTTTGAGACATGCAAGTGCCACCTACTTGATCAATACAGGTTTTTCATTAAAGGAAATCAGTGATTATTTAGGTCATCAAAAATTGATACAACCAGAATATATTCAAAGGTCGATTTAACCAATCTGTATAAGGTAGCAGATATTAACTGGGAAATACTATGAAAATGCAAGATTTAGTAAATAGCTATATTGAATATAGGGATTCATTAGGAGAGTCTTGTACTATTCAGCTTAAATATCTGTTAAAACAATTCTCAAGAGAAATGGGCTTCAATATCAATGTTAAAGACGTTACTACAGAGATGGTGCTGGTCTTTCTAGTTGGAAAAAAAGGAATGATAACAAACAGCTGGTTTTCGAAACGGACTGTAATCAAAGGACTGTTTAATTACGCCAAATTAAAGAGATACATTTTTGAAATCCCATTGCCTGATTTCTCTCCACAAAAACCTGCGAAATACATTCCTTATATCTACAGTAATAAAGAATTGAAAAGTCTTTTTGATTCGGCTTTGACTTATCAAAAGAGGCCCTCTCAAGTAGATCCTGTCATGATACGAACGATATTAATTTTAGCATACACCATGGCACTGAGAAGAAGAGAAGTGCTCTTAATTAAACTTAAAGATATTGATTTAGGTAAAAGAACAATACTAATTGAACAATCAAAATTTTATAAAACCCGTTATGTAACTTTTAACCAGCAGATTAAAGATATCATTATCCATTATCTTCTGCATCGAAAAGAAAAAGGTATCACACAAGATTCTGGTTCTTATTTGTTTGTATGGAAGGGTAATAAACCATTTGGAGGGTCATTGCTGGATGCTATTTTCTCCAAAATACGGTTAAATGCTGGTATTAAGAGGACTGATGGAGCAGTTTATCAGCCTAGGATTTATGATCTTCGGCATACATTTGCGACAAACAGGTTAATTAGCTGGTATGAAGAGGGGAAAGACGTACAGATACTTTTACCTGTATTATCGACATTCCTGGGGCATCATCGTTTGGACTATACATCTGTATACCTTTCTATGACCAACAAATTGCTTGAAGAGGCGAATAAAAAATTTAATCATTATGCAAATGAAAATCGATTATGAAAAATATAAAATACCTAAGCACGTGGGTCAGGAGATTTTTGACCGAATATGTTATCAACAATAGAAATCTTTCGCCCAATACACTTGCAAGTTATAGGGATACCATGCGGCTGATAATACCATATGCCTCGAAATTGAGAAATAAATCTATTGACAAATTGATGATTGAAGACCTAAATGCTGATTTGATCAAAAACTTTCTCTCAAATATCGAAACAGAAAGAAAATGTTCCATATCTACCCGCAACCAGCGCCTAGCGGCTATTAATTCCTTTGCGAAATTCGTCAGCCAAAATTGCATAGATTATATAGAATGGGTTAGAATGATAAAACTTATACCGATTAAAAAGGGGCCTAAAAAGACAATAACCTATCTC
>NZ_ASZT02000179.1:0-8760 GCF_001006065.1 Sphingobacterium sp. IITKGP-BTPF85 | reverse complement strand
AACTGAACCACCACCTTGACCACCACCAACATTATTACTATTAATACGGCTGTAGTTAAAGGATACACCTGCAGAAAATTTATTAGAAAATTCTGTAGATCCGTTAAAACGCACACCATATTTATTATAGGTATCTTTTTTTCCAGGATAAACACCATTTGAATTTAAAGCATTTAAACCTAAATAGAAAGTGGATTTATCAGAACCACCTGAAAAACTTAAGTTATTATCTGATGCTAAACCTAGATCAAAAAAATCTTTTACATTATCTTTTACAGCAGAATAAGCTTTCCTTTGACGAACACCATTAATGGCTTGTCCCCAGTCTTGAAATTCTCCCGTAAATGGAGCTCCCCAAGACCAGTTTTCTTTTGGATCATTAACAAAAAACAGTTCTCCGTCTTTCGTGTAATCTGAATAACCCTGACCATATTCATTTTGAAATTCTGGCAATTTCAAAATAGAGGACATTGTATTAGTGGAGCTAAATGTAATTTCATTTTTAGCGCCCTTTTGACCGCTCTTCGTTGTAATGATCAACGCCCCATTAGATGCTCTGGAACCATATAATGCTGCAGCTGCAGGACCTTTCAAAACTGTTACAGTTGCAATATCATCAGGATTGATGTCATTACCACGGTTACCAAAATCAACACTTTCTAATGATGATGCACCACCTATCACACTTGAATTGTCAATCGGTGTACCATCAACCACAATAAGGGCCTGATTATTACCTGAAATAGATGATCCACCGCGTAAGACAACACGGGAAGAACTTCCTGGAGAGTTAGATGTTGAAGTGATATTCACACCAGCTACTTTACCCGCTAAAGCACTAATGGCACTTGAATTCCTTCCTTCCGTTAATTCATCACTTTTAAGAACAGGTGCAGAATAACCTAATGATCTTTTCTCTCTTTTGATTGCATTTGCCGTTACAATAACTTCTTCTATCGCATTAGTATTATCTTCCAATGAGATATTAAAAACTGAAGTATTGTTATTGACAATAATTGTTTTTTCGCCAAAACCTATCGAGCGAAATAAAACTACCTTACCTGCTGGTACACTCAATGAATAGTTACCATTTGCATCGGTTTGGGTAGCTTGATTAGTTCCTTTCACAACAACAGTAACTCCTGGTACCGCTTGCCCAGTTGTTGATGTAACACGTCCACTAATCTTCTTCTCTTGAGCGAATGCTACTGATGATAGAATCATCCCCCCAACGAGAAAACTAAGTAATGTTTGTTTCATGTTATTTAGTTTGTTAATTAATTTATATAAATATGTTTATGTCCATAAAATAAGATGTGTATTTAAAACGCTTAAACTTTAATTGTCTCAACAATTCAAAAAACACAAATCAAAACCTCCTTCACCTAGACGGATAGCTTTTCGTTTGCAAACAGATTTAACAAATTGTAGATCGAACAAATAGTGACAGCAAGCAGCGTTCACTATGGTGATCTGATAAGAATCTGTAAATTTTCTTTTTAAAATTTACGATGAATAATGGTAGTAACTCCTTCACAGACATTACATCTTGAAAGCGGGAAGCAAATATATAGAGACAAAGTTGCTATTACAAGTATTTTAACAAAAAAGTTTTTTTCATAACAAACGTAAATATGAATAACCTATGTTATGAAAAATGCAAATAGCATAATTATTAATAAAATTTTCACAATTGACATTCAAACAGAATTATATACTGCTTTATATATATTTAACGAAATTTTAACATAAAAAAGGTTGTGAAATGTTCACAACCTTTTTATAATTTCCAAAATAAATTTTAGTCAATGTATTCAAATCCTGTATAGGGAACTAGTACTTCGGTATTTTTATACCCTTATCTGTTTGATTATTCTCCAATAAAGAAGCGACTATACGTGGTAAAGCTAATGCAGATCCATTTAATGTATGAGCCAATTGCATTTTACCATCCTGGTTTTTAAACCTCACTTTCAGACGGTTAGATTGATACGTTTCGAAATTTGAAACTGATGACACTTCTAACCAACGTTTTTGAGCGGCGCTGTATACTTCCAGATCATAAGTCAACGCGGCTGTAAAGCTCATGTCACCACCGCAGAGACGCAATACACGATAAGGTAATTCAAGTTTTTGTAACAGTCCCTGCACATAAGTATTCATTTCTTCCAATGCATCATAAGAACGATCGGGATGAACGATTTGTACTGTCTCTACTTTATCAAATTGATGTAAACGATTTAAACCACGAACATGCGCACCATACGATCCCGCTTCGCGACGGAAACAAGGTGTATAAGCACAATGTCTAATAGGAAATTGTTCTTCTTTTACGATAACATCGCGATAGATATTTGTAACGGGAACTTCCGCTGTTGGTATCAAGTATAGATCATCGTGTGTTACATGATACATCTGGCCTTCCTTATCAGGTAACTGACCTGTAGCAAATGCAGATGCCTCATTAACCATAATAGGTACCTGTACTTCTTCATACCCCACTTTTGCAGCTTCATCTAAAAAGAAGTTGATCAATGCACGTTGCAAGCGAGCTCCTTTTCCTTTATAGACAGGGAAACCTGCACCTGTTACCTTTACACCTAACTCCAAATCTACGATACCGTATTTAGTTAACAGATCCCAGTGACTAACCGCATCATCTGCTAATGTAGGGATAGTTCCGTTTTCTAACACAACTTCATTATCATCTGCTGATACACCTACAGGAACGGTAGTATGTGGAAGATTGGGAAGTTGGACAATCTTTGCATTTAAATCCTGTTCAACACGATCTAAATGATCTGTCAAACTTTTGATCTGTTCTTTATATCCGGAGGATTGGGATTTTACGGCTTCAGCTTCTTCTTTTTTACCTTGACGCATTAATTCTCCGATTTTTTTGCGGATGAATTTGCTTCAGCTGAAAGGGCATCTGACTCGGATTGAATTTTACGACGTTGTTCATCCAAAGTGATGATTTCATCTACTAATCCAATTTCCTTGAAATTTTTGACACCTAATCTTTCGATTACCTTATCCCTGTTTTCACGGATATAATTCAATTGCAACATAATTGTATGTATTTTTAAAGAAACAAACTTAGATAAATTTGTTTTATTTACAATTTTTATTCTGTCATTTATTAAACAAAATTGTTCGTTCCCGCCCTTTCTATTTGGCACTCATGATTGTTATACACGAATCGATATCCCACTCTTCCATCACGAAATATTATAGAGAAGAAATATAATATGTGAAGTTCAATTAATAAGTCCGAATGAAAATTAAAATCAATTTTACATCAAGATCTTTATATATGTAAGATTACTTGTAAATTGCCTTTATATAAAATCATAAAGCATAATAACAGATGCACTATACACCTGCGAATAATCGATATCAAGAAATGGAATACCGCCGTTCGGGTAATTCCGGAATTAAATTGTCAGCAATCTCATTGGGCTTATGGCAAAATTTTGGTCATGTCAATGATTTTGAGAACAGTCGTAAGTTAATACAGACAGCATTTGATTCGGGTATCACGCATTTTGACCTTGCGAACAACTATGGGCCGCCTCCTGGTTCGGCAGAAGAAAATTTCGGAAAAATATTACAGACAGACTTTAAAGGACTTCGCGATGAAATGATTATCTCTTCCAAAGCTGGTTATACGATGTGGGATGGCCCGTATGGGGATTGGGGTTCGAAAAAATACCTAGTCTCTAGCTTAGATCAAAGTTTAAAAAGAATGAATCTGGATTATGTAGATATTTTTTATCACCATAGACCGGACCCGGAAACACCATTGGAAGAAACAATGGCCACTTTAAACTTATTAGTCCAACAAGGAAAGGCTTTATATGTCGGGATATCGAACTATAAAACACCTGAAGCAAAACGTGCGATAGATCTTTTAAAACAAATGGGCACGCCTTGTCTCATCCACCAACCTAAGTATTCTATGTTTGAGCGCTGGGTCGAAGAAAGCCTATTGGATTTGCTTACAGAGGAGCAAGTCGGCTGTATTCCTTTCTCACCCTTAGCCCAAGGTTTACTTACTGATAAATATTTACATGGTATTCCGCAAGATTCACGAGCGGCTTCTGGAAGTATTTCACTTCATGAAAGTGATATCACTTCAGATAAAATCGAAAAAATAAAAGCTTTAAACGAAATAGCGCTGCATCGAAATCAAAAACTGGCACAAATGGCTGTATCGTGGCTATTACAGAAACCTCAAGTGACATCAGTTTTAATTGGAGCAAGTAAAGTATCACAGATTCAAGATGCCGTCAATGCGATAAAGAACCAGCAATTTACAAGAGAAGAATTACAGCAAATTGAAAATATTTTAGCAAAATAAATTTAAAAAGCTCATTTCATATTAGGATTCTATCCAATGAAATGAGCTTAATACTACTATAAATAAAATAGCCCATGCTATTAAAAAAGGCAAGTCAAAGCCTTGATTACAATTATTAAAAAAAACTTACCTTTGTAAATGCTTTATTTAGTTCCTACGCCAATTGGCAATTTAGAAGACATGACTTTTCGCGCTATACGTGTGTTAAAAGAAGCAGATGTTATTCTTGCCGAAGATACACGCACAAGTGCCCCCCTTTTGAAACATTTTGGAATCGAAAAAAAGTATTTGCGCATCATCAGCACAATGAACATAAAGCGATTTCAGAAATCATTAGATTTCTAAAAGAAGGTCAGACTATTGCCCTAATTTCAGATGCCGGTACTCCAGCTATCTCTGACCCCGGTTTTTATTAGTACGGGAGGCAATTAAAGAGGGGCTTGAAGTACAATGTCTACCTGGTGCAACCGCTTTTGTTCCTGCCTTGGTTAATTCTGGACTTCCAAATGACCGTTTTTGTTTTGAAGGATTTCTACCTGTGAAAAAAGGACGTCAAACCCGTATGAAATTCTTGGCTGAAGAAAAACGAACGATGATATTTTACGAATCACCACATCGTATCCTTAAAACAATTGATGAGTTTATTCAAGTGTTTGGAGCAGAAAGACAAGCTTCGATATCACGAGAATTAAGTAAACTGTATGAAGAAAATGTAAGAGGTACTTTAACTGATTTAAAATTACATTTTGAAAACAATCCTATTAAAGGAGAATTTGTATTTTGTGTGGGAGGTTTAGAATAAGTTTAGCCTTCATTTATTTAAAATAGATTTAACATGAACTTTGAACTTTTTGCCATTGATGGCCAGGACATAAAAATTGTAGAAAAGTTAGTTGTCAAATTGCAAGATATGATGACAGAGGGAGAGCGAATTGATTATATCGCCGTACAGAAAAAACCGGCCGTTACCATTCTTCCCGACAGTATAACGATTAGTAACAAACGTATTTTCATGTGTGAATTTACAAAGCTGGGCTTAGCAACAGATTTTGAAATTTTCAGTTGGAAAGATATCAAAGATATCGCGTTTAAAGAAGAGATTTTTGGTTCTAAAGTAACCGTAATCCCTAGTACTGGGGAAAATTTAAGTATTGATTATATCCCTAAAGTACAGGCACGTAAATTATACCAGCTAATCAAAGGGGCTTTAGAAACATCTAAATTAAAAGAGATCGAGCAGGAGAGAGAAAAATTTATTGTAACCGCTCCTAAGCAGACAGCTCCCTCATTTGAAATTCATCAACCTATAATAGAAGAAGAGCCTGCCTCTAAAAACACACCATCCTTGCCTATAGTGGAAGAGGTCAGTGAAACTATTGTACCCGAAACTATAATCCCGCCAACTATTGAGGTAGCACCACCTGCTATAGTTGAAGAAGATGATGAGATAACACTCAAATTAAGAAAATTAAAAAATCTCTTTGACAAACAGTTGATTACACAGGCAGAATACGAAAACAAGAAAAACGAAATCTTATCGCAAATTTAATCGTGAGAAATCAATATTTACTGGCACTTTTAAGTGCCTTTTTATTATGGTTAGGCTGGCCACCTGTACCCTACAGCAGTCCAATTTTATTAATTGCTTTTCTTCCGCTCTTAATTGCAGTTGAAAATATCATCCGTAATAAAACCTACATTAAAAAAGGTAAAAAGATTTTTCTTACAGCAGGATTAACGGTAGTGGTATGGAATACATCCTCTATTTATTGGGTATACAATTCTATATCTGCAGTAATGCCGTGGTATATTGCCATTTTTATTTCGCTCATTCCTTTTTTATTAGGGGCATTACTAATGGCGCTTGCATTTCGACTATACTATCAGATGCGAAAAAAAGTATCCATTATTCTTTCCTTGTTTGGATTAATAGCCTTTTGGATATCTTATGAATATTTACACCAATCCTGGGATCTAGCATTTCCGTGGATGACCTTAGGTAATGGGTTTGCAAATTTTCATCAATTAATTCAATGGTATGAGTTTACTGGAGTATACGGTGGTACAGTCTGGATATGGTTAAGTAATATCTTAATTTTCTTACTTTATTTAAACAAGAAAGAAATCAATACTTTAGCCAAACCACGTACCCTTAAAATCGCGTTAGCACTAGCATTGATCATCCCCTCTACTTATTCAATTATTCGATATATTACATTTGAGGAACATATTAATCCTTCTCAGATTGTAACTGTTCAACCCAATATTGACCCATTTGGAAAATTTGGTTATATCAGTCCCGAAGAACAATTAAAAACTCTGATGCAACTATCAAAATCTGTTGCAAAGCCGAATACGGAGTTTTTTATATGGCCGGAAACCGCTTTATCGCAAAGAGGTGATTTTGATGAGGAAGATTTTAGAAATACAAGTACATTTGATTCGCTCATTAATTTTCTAGATGACTATAAAAATGGCAATGTACTATCTGGGATAGAGAGTTATAGGCTATATAACGATAAAAGAACACTTACCGCTAGAGAAGTAGGACCAAACTTGTATAAAGACAATTTCAATGCCGCAACTTTAGTTGACGTATCCTCCAAACTACAGTTTTATCATAAATCGAAACTCGTTCCCGGTGTTGAACAAATGCCCTTTGGCACTGCAATTAATTTCTTAAAACCTCTATTTAGTGCATTTGGAGGAACGACCGGGGGATATGGAAAACAGGATAAACCATCGGTATTTTATTCACAAAGTGGTATCGGTGCAGCTCCCGTCATCTGTTATGAATCTATCTGGGGAAATTATGTTGCGCAATATATACAGCAAGGGGCCCAATTTATTGCGATCATTACAAACGATGGCTGGTGGGGAAATACTTCCGGTAAAGATCAGCATTTAGATTACGCAAAATTGAGAGCCATTGAAAATCGAAGATGGGTGGCCCGTTCGGCCAATACGGGTATATCTGGATTTATCAACCAACGTGGTGATATCGTTCAAAAAACAGATTGGTGGGTACCGGCTGCCTTAACACAGGAAATCAATCTCAGCGAAGAATTGACCATCTATACGAAAAGTGGTGATATTCTTGCATATCTAGGCCTTCTTGGCGCTTTACTTGCTACGTTAACCTTTTTTAAAAAATCAAAAACAAGCAATTTTATTAAATAATCCGAATCCCATTAAATAAGTAAACTTACTTTTACTTAATTTTGTCCATTATGCAAGTATATTTTGATAATGCTGCAACTACAGCGCTAGATCCAGAAGTCATTCGTGTCATGATAGACACGATGGAAAATAATTTTGGAAACCCTTCTTCTATTCATTCACATGGGCGACAAGTAAAGACAATTGTTG
Organism: Sphingobacterium sp. IITKGP-BTPF85; assembly: GCF_001006065.1. Lineage (NCBI taxonomy): Bacteria > Pseudomonadati > Bacteroidota > Sphingobacteriia > Sphingobacteriales > Sphingobacteriaceae > Sphingobacterium > Sphingobacterium sp. IITKGP-BTPF85. The sequence goes on along the minus strand of NZ_ASZT02000179.1, from coordinate 1,028 downwards.
AAAAAGCGCGTAAAACCATTGCGCAGATCTTACATACTTCTCCATCTGAAATTTTCTTTACCTCCGGTGGTACAGAAGCTGATAATATGGCAATTGTACGTTCCATTGTAGATTTTGGAATCACACATGCGATCACTACTCCTATTGAGCATCATGCTGTACTCCATACATTGGAAGAAATGGAAAAATCAGGAAAAGTTCATCTCGATTTACTGCATGTAGATTCCACTGGTAATATTGATTTAAATCAATTAGAAGACTTACTCTCAAAAAACCCTAGAACTTTCGTTTCCATTATGCATGGTAACAATGAACTTGGAAATTTAAATGATATTGAAAAAATATCAGAAATATGTCAAAAGTATAAAGCAATCTTTCATTCTGATACTGTCCAAACTATGGGTCACTATCCACATGATCTAAGTAAGCTAAAAATTGATTTTATAACGGGAGCTGGACATAAATTCCATGGACCGAAAGGAGTTGGTTTTCTATACATTAATGCAAATACGAAAATCAAACCCATGATTTATGGTGGTGCACAAGAACGTAATATGCGTGGTGGAACTGAAAATGTATATGGTATCGCAGGACTAGCAAAAGCCTTAGAACTGAGCTACGAACATATGGAAGAACATAGTGCTTACATACAGGGGTTAAAATCTTATATGATTGAACAATTGCAGATAGCAATTCCAGATATTAAATTTAATGGTGTCACTGAACCAAATAAAGCACTTTACACTGTTTTAAACGTATCATTTCCATGTACGGATATGGCAGATATGTTATTATTCAATCTAGATATTGCTGGTATTTCCTGTTCGGGTGGAAGTGCCTGTAGTTCTGGAACCGATATCGGATCACATGTACTAGGAGCTATAAGGGCGGACGGCACAAGACCTTCAGTACGTTTTTCTTTCTGTAGAAACAATACAAAAGAAGAAGTAGACTTCGTTGTTAATCACCTCAAAGGGATCTGCAAATAGAAAAAAACTAAAAAGACCTTCAAAATTTGAAGGTCTTTT
>NZ_ASZT02000178.1:0-8786 GCF_001006065.1 Sphingobacterium sp. IITKGP-BTPF85 | reverse complement strand
AAAGTCGAAGGATAGTCGAGCAAAACCCGAGTGGAAGTAGAAAAAGGGGGCAAGACAGGGAAAAGAAAGTTAGTAGCAGTTTACTGGATGTGGCAAACAGTAAATTGAGGCATTTTCTGAGTGGTACTCGCTATATACCTGCTTTTAACCCGCTTCGAACCTTGTTTTACCTCCGGCCGTCGTTGCACCGTATGTGCACCGTACCTCTCCCGTCCCTGCACCAGGAAAAGGACGGTGCAACTACGGTGCAAGTGTGGTGCAGATACGGGGAAACTTACTACAAGGGTAAAAGACGGTTAAAAGAAAGTCCGAATAAGATCCTAACCAAAGGCTTTGCTTTTTTAATGATTTTCATAAAAAATGTACTTGCTAAAATCGTTCTTGATATACGGTCAGTGTACGGTTTATTCACCAATGCCCTACTGAAAAGGTACCGAAAAGGTACTGGGAATGTACTGGAGAGCTACCAAAGAGCTACTGGTAGTAGTAGCTTGACAGTGCTTGGACTGGCTTGTGCTAGGCTAGTACGGGGATATGGTTGTTCATGTGTTGCCCAAGCGTCCGTAATGCGTATGCTAAGTACTGGTAAAGCATGGATAGTGTGTAAAACGGTAACCATTTACGCACTACTAACGCACTATCAACGCTTTATCTATGCTTCATCCATACTTAATCCCTACACGGAAAGCGCTTTATCTAAAATGAGAGGTTTTAAGCTATCCAATTTCTTTTGCCAAGCATCTAAGTGGTTAGGCATTAATAATCTATCTAATCGCTTAAAATGCTTTTCAAATCAAGTGCAAGGGGGTATAAGAGATGTTGTGAATGAGGGGTTTGTGAGTCGATTGCCAAAATCATCTTTTTCAGCGGTAATGATCTTACTGTTGATGCTGACCTTCGGAACGGTATCCGCACAAGCTCAGAATAAGCAAAATTATGTGTTGCAAGGAACGGTTATTTCTGCTGTAGATAAGAAGCCGTTACAAGCTGTATCCGTGCGTATTGAAGCGGATAATGTGAAGACATCGACCAAGAAAGATGGCTCTTTCAGCATCGCTGTATCTCAGCGTACGGGCAAAGTGAAGTTCACCTCTGTCGGCTATAAAACCCTAGAGCTGGATTATACTTCTGGAACGGTGTTGCATGTGCAACTAAATCCTGTTGAAAATCAACTTGACGAGGTAGAAGTGGTGTCTACAGGATACCAAAAATACCTAAAGAAAGGGCGACAGGGAGCTTTGAATTTGTAGATAATAAGTTATTCAATAGGAAGGTTTCGACAGATTTTGTGAGCCGGCTGGAGGATGTGGTGCCAGGGATTATGTCATCTAAAATTTACCCAGAAAATAAAGGTAATTTATTAAATATCAATATTAGGGGAGTCAGTACTCTACGTTCTGAAGTTTGGCCACTTGTCGTCATCGATGGCGTGCCTTATGAAAATAGGGGTACTGACTATGGTAAAGGATCGTTTAATAATATCAATCCCAATGATATTGAAAGTGTTACGGTATTGAAGGATGCGGCAGCATCGTCTATTTGGGGGGCACAGTCCGGAAATGGTGTCATTGTCATTACGACTAAAAGAGGAAAGTTTAATGAACGAACACAGCTTAGTTTCAATACGAATGTGAGTATAAAGGCTAAGCCTGATCTGTACTACTATCCACAGATGTACACTTCGGATTATATCGATGCACAGCAATATTTATTTGATAAAGGAAAGTATAATAGCTGGTTTCGTAACCGGTTGCGAAATCCGCAACCAGTGCTATGGCTTATGTATAATCGGAAAAATGGAAATCTATCCGAATTAGATTTTAATAGGGAAATTGATGTTTTAAAGAATACGGATGTGCGAGACGATTTTTTGAAATACATCTATCGTAACGCAGTCAATCAGCAATATCATGCGCAATTACAAGCAGGGGGTGAGAAGGTCAATACCGTATTTTCCGCGGGCTATGATAAGAACTTAAATGATGTTGTTACTTCATCTTACAATCGTTTGAATCTCAAATCGAATACCCAAATTAAACCTGTTAAAAATATGGTGCTGGATTTAGGAATCATGTATACCGAAAGTAAAAATCAGGAGTCGTTGTTACCTGTCGCTTATAACAGACTTGCAAAAGGTATGCAGAATTATCCTTATATGCGTTTGGCAGATGAATTTGGAAAGCCTTTAGAGGTAACTGCAGGTGGATTTAATCCGACTTTTAGGGATACAGTGCCGGTGGTCGATTGTTGGATTGGTCTTATTATCCATTAAATGAATTGAATGAAACAAAGCAGACGCAACATCTAAATGAATTCTTCACCACGATGAATGCCGGTTATCATTTTGATTTTGGTTTAAAGTTAAATTTACTTTATGCTTATCAGCGTTCCTCTTCTTCATTTGAAGGGTGGAGAAGTATACGCTCTAGTGCTCAACGGGAAATAATCAATCGTTTTGCAAGCTGGGATGCTAATTCTGTTACTTGGAACCTTCCTGTTGGTGATTATCTTACGGAAGTTGATTGGGAGAATCAAACACATCATAGTCGAGGAACTGCTGAATTTAATAAGAAGTGGAGCGATAAGCATGAATTGACTCTATTTTCTGGAGTAGAGATTCGGACAATTAGGAAAAATGTAACTTCTAGCCAATATCATGGATTTAATAAAGAGACAGGCTCATTCAAGTCCGTTCCTTTTGGTGTAGAAGTTCCTTTATTAAATGGAATCATGGGGGTATCCACCATTGATGATTTAAATCATTATGAACTTTACCGCAATAACTTTTACTCCTATTTTGCCAATGTTGGTTATAATTTTTTAGATCGATATTTATTCAGCGGATCTTATCGAAAAGATGCTTCCAATTTATTCGGCGTTAAAAGTAATGACCGTGGACAACCTTTCTGGTCCCTTGGTGCCGCTTGGGTTTTATCGAAAGAGTGGTTTATGATAAACACCCCATTTGATCACTTGAAAATACGCAGTACCTATGGGTATAATGGAAATGTGAATAATGGTGTTTCGGCTTATCCTATTATTTCTATTCAGAATGAAGCGCACTATATCACCAATCAAAACTATGGGATGATTATGACACCTCCCAATCCTAGTTTACGTTGGGAACGAGTTGGAATCACCAACTTAGGGATTGACTTTGCAATAAAAGGGGGCCATGTTTCAGGGAGTATCGAGTACTACGTTAAAAATGCGAAAGATCTGATTGCTCCAGACCGGGTAGACCCGAGTACAGGTTTTACAACTTTGATGATTAATAGTGCAAATATTCGTACTAAAGGTTGGGACGTAAGTTTAAATGCTATCCCTATTCAGCGTAAGAATTGGACCTGGAACAGTAATTTAGTTTTTACATATGCACGTACCAAGGTGTTGAAATCTTACATCGAAAATGAAAACGGCAAGGATTTTATAAGTTCCGCACAATCTAATGCCAGGACTGCAGTTGAGGGATTTGATCTCTATAGCCAATTGGCCTACAAATGGGCGGGTTTAGATCCTGAAACGGGACAAGTTCGTGCATATCTGAATGGTGAGGTCTCCAAAGATTACAATGCCATCTTAGCTTTGAATGTAAACGATCTTGAAAATTACGGATCAACGGTGCCTTTGTATACTGGAAGTTGGCGCAACAGCATTCGTTATAAGGACTTAGAGCTCTCGTGGAATATTTCTTATCAGTTGGGACATAAGTTCCTGCGCAATTCTTTTGACAACCAGTTGTTTTTGAACAGTGATATCGGGCATAAGGATTATGCGTTGCGCTGGCAAAAGCCGGGGGATGAATTGTTGACAGATGTACCTGCTTTTAATTACCCTGCAGACCTGGGAAGTCAGGTCTATATGCGATCGTCCGCGCTGTTGGAGAATGGGGGGCAGATCAAACTTCGTGATATACAGCTGAGTCTGAATTTACCTTTTGCGAATAGATTTAAATTGAAAAATTGCCGGGTATATGCATACCTGCAAAATGTAGGGACCATTTGGCGAGCCAATAAATTAGCTATCGATTCCGAGTATGGTTCCAATATACCTGATGCGATGATGTCTTCGCTAGGATTTAGTTTTAATCTTTAATCTGAAATATCATGAAAATTTATTTAATAATCTTTAGTGTCTATGTGATGCTATCATGCTGTTGCTGTTCCGAATTTTTAGAAGTCAAGCCTGATATCAAGATGGTCATTCCTAAAAGCTTAGAAGATGCTGAGCTTTTGCTCAATGATTACAGTACGATGAATACTGGCTATCCAGTCTATGGAGATTTATCTGCCGATGAATATTATGTTGCTCCAGAAACGTTTGATGGTATGTTAGATTTTGATCAGCGTAACACCTATTTATGGCTGGATATTATTTACGATGATGCAGCACAGTGGCAGAGACCTTATAAAGCTGTATTTAATGCGAATCAAGTGTTGGAAATCATAGGCAAAGGAGAAACGGAGGAGAATAAGATGAAAGCCAGTAATCTAATTGGGATTGCACATTTTTTTCGAGCCTTTGCTTTCCAGCAATTAGTTGAAGTCTTTGCTCTATCTTACAATGTTGCAACATCTCATGCTGAGATGGGGATTCCATTGCGATTGACTCCTGATGTTGACGACCCTTCCACCCGTGCATCTTTACAGGAAACATATGATCAGATTTTAAGGGATTACAGGGAGGCATCAATTAGATTACCGATTGAGGAAGGGATAAAGGGGAGGCCTATGCGGGCGAGTGCTTATGCCGGTTTGGCAAGAGTGTATTTGGGGATGGGAAAATTTGAAGAAGCTTATGCTTATGCAGATTCCTGCTTACAGTTGAAAAGTGAATTAATGGATTTTAATGATTTAGATAAAAACCGGGATTTACCGATTGATCGGTTTAATGTTGAGGTATTGTTTTCAGCTATTTCTGCAACCGCAGGGCCTATGAGTCTTAATAATGGTTTAGTTGATTCAATGCTTTATAGGGATTATGGTTCGACAGATTTGAGGAAAACTGTTTTCTTTCGCCCTAACACTTATCCCTTAGATTCTTATAGTTTTAAAGGTAGCTATGATAATTCGATGGCCAATCTGTTTGTAGGTCTTACCACTAGTGAAATCTATCTCATCAAAGCCGAGTCAGGTGCTCGGATCGGTAAAATTGAAGAGTCCCTTGCTGCATTGAATATGTTAGGTATCAAGCGATTTGAACGAAATAAATATATTGCTATTACCGAACGAAATCCTGAATTATTATTAACCCTGATCTTGAAAGAAAGACAAAAAGAATTGGTTTTTAGAGGGCGTCGCTGGTCAGATCTCAAAAGATTGAATCTGGATCCTCGATTCCAAAAAACACTAAAGCGAGAGATGCATGGAATGATGTACCAATTGGAACCGAATAGTCGTAAATATGCCTTCAGACTTCCGGAAATAGTGATCAATAATGGAAAGATACCTCAAAATTTACGCTAATCATTTATAAAAAATAAGAAAATGAATTATTTGAAATTAATTTTAGTTACGTATATAGTGCTAATGACAGCATTCAATAGCAGTGCACAGTCGGATAAGAAAATAGATTTAAGCAAAGCAATCAAAGTAGGTGACATCTTTGTACCTCCTAGCGCTGTACAGCAGATGCGCGGTACGGGAAAGCCTATTGATTTAAAAAAATTGAAGGACAAAGTGATCATTTTGGATTTCTTTGATACATTTTGTGGTACTTGTATACAAACGATGCCTAAGCTGCAAAAACTTCAGGACAAATTGAAGAATAAGGTACAGATTATAACTGTCAGTTGGCAGGATAAGGGGACTTTACAGAGATTCTATGATAAAAATGAATATCTTAAGGAAAATAAAGTCAATCTTCCCGTGATTTTTTCGGATGTATATTTAAAAGAACGATTTCCACATAAAAGCGTTCCTCATGTTGTTTTGCTGTTCAATGGAAAGGTACAGGCGATAACGGGGAACAAAGTAATCACGGAAGAGCATGTCTTAGCCCTTTATGAAAAAGGACAAATTGATTTACCACTCAAAGATGATTTTGGTACGGGAAATTTACTGGGCCAAGCAATCGGTGAAAGGCAAACAAAAGGTGCTGTTTCGCTTTCAGGCTATCAAAATGGTGTTCCTTTTGAATCTTTTAGAAAACAACAGGATAGTGTGACAGGCTTACAAAAAACATCGTTTTATAATAGCTCCATCTATAGTGCCGTAATGTCCACTTGGGCTAAAATAGAAAAGGCAAACTATATTCCAAGACCAGAGCGACTGTTATTAATCGTTAAAGATCCAAATGTATACAAGGATACTGCAAATGTTGGCGATATCTGGTATGCGGAACATGCGATATCATATGAGCGTATGGATGTTATACGGAGAACTGATTCAGCCCAAGCTAGATTATTATTGCATGATTTACATACCTTTTTGGGTATTCGTACCTATAAAGCGATGAAAAATATTGAATGTTTGATTTTAAAACCTTGCCCTGTGAAATCTTATAGTGGTAAAATTCCTTTGGAAGGAATGACCTATGCGGGCAGTTCTGTATTTGCGGTAATGACTGATATGGGGCGCCAGTTTCCACCAGTTTTGGATTTGGTTAAAAGTAAGGGCGAGATAAAGCTTGGAGATTATAGCAATTTAAAAGAACTGAATGAACAGCTTGCTGTCTACGGAATAGTAGCTGAGATAGGAATGGGGGAGCAGGAAGTATTGGTAATTGAGGAAGTGGAATAGCTTAAAACAATATAGGGTATGAAAATTCATACCCTATTCTAAATTTAGCGAACGCTGATTCCATCTTAAACTTTTACTTATTATCTTTCTTTCAACTTTACATTTGTGCTATTTACCTGGTTTTGCAAACAGTTGATGATTTCATCTTTTAATGAATCAGTAATAACAGGTTTGTCACTACCATTGTTAGCAGCTTGTAATGAACACATTTGCTCTGTAGCACCAGGACATGCTGGCGGGTTTGGATCAGTATGCAATGTGTAAGAAGCGGGTTGAGACGGGTTTGATCCCGTGTAGTTAAATAAAGCCATAACTTTAATTTTTGTATTCGTTAATAATAAATATTTTGCATTTCCATATCGGTTTATATCATTCTACCTGGGTGTAACAGGCTGGCCACATGAAAGCTTCCGCGCCATGGAGGCTTCCATATTAAAGTGGGCTTTAGCAATCTCTCCCGCCTGCGGGGTAAACTGCAAATTTTCGTTTATTCCATTTCTTTTCCATATCCTTTATTTTTAACCTAAATTATGATCCTAGTAATACGTTGACTCCAATCGTCTCTTTCAAAATTACAGTAGCTTTGTTTTTTCTCTCTGTGTTATAACTCAAACTTTCAATTTGTCTGAGTTTTAATAATCTTGCTGTATCATTGCTTCAACAATCTATTTCAAACTACAGCAGCTTTGTTTTTTCTCTCTGTGTTATAACTCAAACTTTCAATTTGCTAATGATCTTTATTGTGCCAATATTTTAAAGCAGCATAGTATTGCCGATGATCAGTATATCCTAAAAGGCTACACATCTGATCTACCGTTAACTTCCCTATAAGCTGCGGGATCTTGGCATATAGAAATGCTAATCGTTCTTCCCGGTCTAATTTTGGAATGCGAATGTATACTTTTATCGTATTGAGCGCCTGTTGCTTCAAAATATGGTTGAGATGATTCAGTTCGGGATATCGTCCTATTCCTTCCTGGAGGATTTCATTGTTGATTTCATAGACGGTGCTATCCGCTAAAAATCGAATAGCAACCTCCGCAGATGATCGACTGTAAAGATGTTTTGTGCCTTCAATGTATTGATTGACAGTGCCGATACGCTCAATCTGGATTTTCATTTTTTTATTTAACAGTTCGTAAGAAAGCAAACCTTCAAGGAGAAAAGCTGAGGAATGTTTTATATCGTTTTCCCTGATGTAGTACTCCTCTTTTTTGTAATGCTTGATCTTACCGTTTTGGGCCAGAAAGTTTATTACTTCTTCGGGTAATGCAACATAACCTGAAAAGTAATCTTGTAATCTTTTCATGATCAGTAAATTTATAGGGACAGTTGATCGCCTTTGAAAAATAGATTTTTCTTCAAAGACGGTTGCCTGCCAACGTGTAGTGTGCTAAAAATGGGTTAGTTATGCTCATGGTCGATCTCTATTATGTAACCCGTACCGACCGAACTTTTAGATTCGGTCGATGATGGGCTATTCCAAACAGCTCAAAACAATCATTATTCGTAGTTTATTGTTTTTTGGGGAGATTAAAGGAAGGGATTGCGATCGGTACAATATTCCTTTAACGGGGCAACTACTGCAGATGATATCTGATCCAGATGGAAATGGGTAGACGGATGGGGGTAGACTCCTCTTGATCTGATTGATCAACTGTGTTAATGATCATATTTGGATCCAAGACGACCATATCTTTGTAATGGTCTCCCGGAGGTTTAGCATCTTTTTGAAATTGGATATACTGTCCCGATTCCCAGGTTTCAGCAATACCGTTTCCGGTCGTCAATTTAAAAGCTGGTGTCATGTTCGCAATGTATGCTTGCTGGCTTGGACTCATGTCGAAATAATCTAAAAGCAATTTTGCTAGATCCGTTCGTGCTAGATCAATGATGTCTTGACGCTGGCTAATGTTCATTAGAAATAATTCCATATGAAATGAAGCCACGCCTGCATTGTCGAAATTTTTTTTCATTTTGGTTTTTAGGATTTAATGAACTACAAATAAAAAGACAAAAATTGTGCTCGTCAAGTGCTTTTAAGGG
>NZ_ASZT02000177.1:0-8800 GCF_001006065.1 Sphingobacterium sp. IITKGP-BTPF85 | reverse complement strand
CCTATACCTCGCTGGGGCAATTTTTGGTCAGTAGCAGGCTCCTGGAATATTGCTAAAGAAAGTTTTATTTCTCAAGTAGAAGATATCAATGCTTTGAGGGTAAGAGCATCCTACGGTATAAATGGCACTTTACCAACTCCAAATTATGGTTGGAGATCATTGACCAGCTATTCGAACAAATATATGACACAACCTGGAGGCGCTTTGAGTAATATCGCTGACCCTAATCTCAGCTGGGAAAGAAATTACACGACCAATTTAGCCTTAGAATTTGGACTGTTTGAAAATAAAATATTTGGTTCGGTTGAGTATTTCAACAGAGATTCTAAAGATCTCATTCAGCAAGTTCCGATCTCAACAATAACTGGATTTTCCAATACACTAAAAAATATTGGAGAGATCAACAATAGAGGTCTAGAATTTGAATTAGGGTCTGATATCATAAAGAAACAGGATTTCAGATGGACCGCAAGTGTAAACGCTACTTTTATTGACTCTAAAGTCAGCAAGCTAAGTGGTGGCAAACCTATTATTTGGTACGATCCAACAGGTAGGGATGATCGTGCAGGTTTCATCTATCAAGAAAATCAATCGACATTATCTTTTTATGGTTTAGAATGGGCGGGTGTCAATAAAGAAAATGGTAAAAATGTCTGGTATACGAATGATGATACCGAGGGAGATTTTCTATTCGAAGGAAGAGGTGCCAGTTACAGCTATACTAAGGCACAACAAACCATTATTGGGGATGCCAATCCAAAAGTTTACGGTGGCATTAATACAGATGCGGAATATAAAGGCATATCTCTTGGCTTAAACTTCGCCTACAAAATCGGTGGAAAACTGTATGATGCTACATCAAAAGATGTTGCTGACGATGGTTACTATTGGGAAAGAATTCATTCCCAGTATTTTGTTGATGGATCTTGGTCTCCTACTAATAAAGATGGCAACTTCCCTATGGTTTCTGGTCGAGATCTAGAAGATGTCAATCAAATCAGTAGCCGTCACCTCTATGATGCTTCATATTTGCGATTGAAAAACATTTCATTATCCTATAAAATTCCAAATGATTATTTGAGCAAAATAGGTATCAACAATGCACGTATTTTCTTTAATGGAAGTAATTTATTGACTTTCTCAAAATACAAGTATATGGATCCAGAGGTTAATCAGTATGGTACACGTGGATGGGAAACTCCTACTCCTAAAACCTATACTTTTGGATTAGAATTTAATTTTTAACCTATTGAATTAAGAAAAATGAGAAAATTATTTATTGCTTCGTGCATCTTTATATCCTTATCAGCTTCATCTTGTAAGGACTTTTTAGACGTAAAACCGACAAATTCTGGAGATGCTGAAACCTCCATACAAACGGCTGCTGATGCCAAAGTTATTGTCAATGGTGTTATGAGCATTCTTTCACATCGAGATTATTATGGTCGAAATTTCCCGTTATATGCCGATGTAAAAGGTGGTGACTTTACTATTTTTGCGGCTGGTCGAGGATTTGATTATTTGTATACTTTTAACCATAGTGCTTCTTCCAATAGCTATTCAAGTGTTTGGACACAAGGATTTAATGCAATTGCTCAAATCAACAATCTGCTGAAAAATATTGAAAGTCTAAAAGCGACTGGATCATTGGAAAATTTCAATTCGTATGAAGGTCAGGCCTTGACAGCTCGAGCGTTGGTCAACTTTGACTTAGTGCGGCTCTATGGAGAACCTTACAATGAAAATAAAGCAGCTTGGGGTATCCCCATTATCACGAAATCCTTGAAGGCTGATGCTCAGGAATTGAGAAGCACAGTTGAAGAGACCTACAAACAAATCCTCCTAGATCTTAAAGCTGCGGAGACTTTACTTCCGAAAACAAAATTGAACGGCTATTTAAACTATTATGCGAATAAAGCTTACAGGCCCGGGTTTACTTATACATGGAAGATTATCCAAATGCTTTGACCGCGGCGCAGGAAGTGATTAACTCAAAAGTGTACACTTTGTACAGTAATGCGACTTGGGTAGATTCTTGGAAATCAGAGTTTGGTACAGAGTCTATTTTTGAACTAGGAATTTATCCTAATGAAAGTGATTTAGGAAATTCGTCTTTAGGTACATATTTTAGAAGATCTGCTCATGGTAGTTCGGCTATCTTAGGGAATTTTATGGCCAGCGACTTTTTCTTAAATCGTCTTAAACAAGATGATACAGATGTACGTTGGGGCATCATGGCACGAGATGAAACATCTGCAACTCGATTGGGTGCAATTTATAAGTATAGTGGTGGCATTAACTTAGAGGGAGATAAAAATCTTCAAACAGTACCGCCGTGAACTTCAAGGTTATCCGCCTATCTGAAGTTTATTTAATGGCTGCAGAAGCTGCTCTGAAATCTGATAAACTCTTGCTGCAAACTATTTAAATGAAATCCGCAAACGTTCTCCAAAGTTAAGCCTTACAAATGAGTCGACCATATCTTTAGATATAATCGCTGAAGAAAGAAGCAAGGAATTGGCTGGAGAAGGTCATCGTTTCTTCGATATGATCCGCTTGAATAAAGCAATTGAATTTAATGATGAATTTGGTTCCATCAATGCGATCCATCGTACTAAAACAATTAATAGATCGTTTAATAAAACGATCCTTCCAATTTTCATAGATGAAATTAATGCAAACCCAGGTATTGGTGCACAACAAAATCCGGGATATTAGTCTCTATGATTGACGCAATAAAAAATGGCTTCTGATGTTGATCGGAAGCCATTTTTTGTGAGTTATCTTTTTTATGAATCTATCTTTTGAAAGGCTACCCGAGGTGTCCCATCGCCGACGTAGATAATGCCACAACGTATGTATCCTAGTCTTGTGAGTACTTTTTGCATCGGGATATTTGTTTCATGGGTATCGACCCGGATGTTGTGACATTGTTCAAAGCACCATTGAAAGCATTGTGCCGCTACTCCTTTTACTTGACCATTGGAAGCCAGACGATGTACTACACCATATGGCTCTTCATTCAACCACTGCCCATCTTCAATTATGGTATAATTTGGATCAGGTTCTAGTGAGAAACAGAAGGTGGCTACTATTGCATCATCTTCTATACAGACATAATTCTCTCCGATCGCTATTGTTGACTGGATATATTCCCGAGAGGGATAGCCATTTGTCCACTGAATGGTATTGCCACTAGCACGCATTAAACCTCGTGCAATGTCAATAATAGCCATCACCTGATCTAAATCTTCTAATTTTGTTTTTCTAATATCCATATTTACAATAAACTTTTATATTATCAGTAACGAAGTGACCAAGTAACCAATGGTATAACCTTCTAACTTGTTATCAGTAACGAAGTGACTAGTGACATAGTAACGAAAGTTCTAACTAACTAACTAACTAACTAACTAACTAACTAACTAACTACCGAACAATCTGTTTCATATTTCGTGGCAACTCTTGATTCAAATCAATGAGATAACCATTGATAACAGCGTATTGAATTTCTTCATTCTTCTTTAAGAAAAATTTGCTTCTTTACCAAGACTTAATGTTCTGATCGTATTCAACTTGCTTTTAGATAGCACATTGATGGGTAAATGATGTAGTACTTTGGGCTCGGATGCATTTATCTGTACGCCGGCATATCCTTGCTTCAATAATGCTTTTATATCAACGTTTTCAAGATCACTCAGGCGATAAAATTCCTTTTCGTAAACTTTAGCTTCTACAAATTCGAAATCTGTCAGATCCAGATCATCGTATCCATAAAAGTCATGAAGATCTCCAATGTCTTCAATATATCCTTTTGTATAGTAATCTTCACCCTCGGTAATCTCATCTCTTCGGATAGCAATATCTACTTTAAGAGGAAGTCCATGTGATATTGTAGTCACCCGACGAAGGATCACATCGTGCAGCTGCGAGGCATTGAATGGTATGTGCTGGTATTCTGAGATTGAAAATTGCTGATAACTGTCCTGGGCGATTTGCAGTAAGGAATTAAGAATCATAATAAAATTCAATTTTCTAATTTCCTGTTTTTCCGGATCTCCAGCAAAAGCTCCTGATTCGATCAGTATGGTGCTTGCTCCCCATTTCTGAAAGCTATCTCCAAAAGCTCTTGGGGAGTGTTCATCATCATATTTGGCAATGGCTCCTGGGATATAGTCTTGAAGCAGCTGATTCATCCCAGCTATGATCTTCATTGCATTACCACGCACTTCATTGACTTCGCGCTCCCAATTATATGCTGGTGCTAAAAGGGAAATGGTAACCGGAGTTTTAGTTCCCGGAACGTTATAATAGATATTCTGATCGTGTAGATTAAAACCAAATTGTGGTTTGATCAGTTCTGCCTGATTTCTTAATAGCTTACCTTCCGGTGTTGCAGTATCTCTTGCATCCCGATTCAGATCAATGTGCTGCGCATTTCTTCTCGTATAGACTTCAGCTCCATCTGGGTTGAGCATAGGGATAAAATGCACTTCTAAGTTTGATTTTAATATTTCCCTTAAGCTTTGAAATCTGCTATCTTTTCCTTCTAGGAAATTAAACAGGTCAAAAAGGGCCATGGTTGCGGTCGGTTCATCGCCATGCATCTGCGACCACAGCATTACTTTCTTTTTTCCCTGACCGTAGGTTAATTTATAGATCGATCTTTTTTGAACTGACAGTCCGATTTGATCAATCTTTAGGGTTGATTCCTCCTGATGCTTATTGATGAGATCGACTACAGTCGAATGTTTAAATCTACGTTTTGTTAACGTGCTTTCTTTATAGGATGAATAGGCTTCATCAAAATCATTTTTATTTAAATTCATGGTTTGGGCAGAAATTGTAATTCCCGAAGTAACGAAGATCAAAAAGAAGATAATTTTCATCAGGGAGATAATTTTCATCGATTTAATCTTTTAGTACTTTCTCTAAAAGTGTAATGGTTCCTTTGTCGGCATCTATTTTGACCTGTGCTCCTACCGGTAATATAAATTGATTGGCAATATGTCCGATCATGGCTCCTGAATATGCAGGAATCCCGAGCGGTTTGATATAATCGTTCAATACCTGTTCGAGCGTAAGAGAACCATAACCTCCTGCTGGCCCACAGTCCGTACACTTACCAAAGACGAAACCTTTGATCTGATCCAAAATTCCTGCTAATTTTAATTGACAGAACATCCGGTCCACGCGCTCTATATTTTCATCTACTTCTTCTAGGAAGAGTATGGCATTTTTAAAATCTGGCAAATAGGCTGACCCGCATAACCCACTGAGCAATGTCAGGTTTCCTCCTAGTAGTGTACCTGTTGCTTGTCCTGAGTTTAAG
The DNA here is from genome assembly GCF_001006065.1 of Sphingobacterium sp. IITKGP-BTPF85. Taxonomy (NCBI): domain Bacteria; kingdom Pseudomonadati; phylum Bacteroidota; class Sphingobacteriia; order Sphingobacteriales; family Sphingobacteriaceae; genus Sphingobacterium; species Sphingobacterium sp. IITKGP-BTPF85. Next base: position 3,468 of record NZ_ASZT02000177.1, on the reverse strand, counting down.
GTCGTGATCCGCTCTTTGTACTGGATAAAGTTATCGCCTTTTTCTGTTGGGTTTGCAAATTGTGCCGGCTGATTAAGGAAAAATTGATTTTCAAAATTTTTAGCAACGGTATTACTCCATGTACTGATACCGACTGCGCCGTGAAAGGATATTAAACCAGTCTTTTTATAGAAGGCCATGATCAGTGCGGTAATATCGCTATAACCTAATAATACTTTGGGGTTATTGGCGATGAGTTGATAATCAATATGTGGTAATAAACGGGATGCTCCAGCTCCTCCGCGTATACAGACAATCGCTTTCACTTCTTTGTCTGCAAACATGCTGTGGATATCGGCTAGTCGCTCTTCATCTTTTCCTGCAAAATTACCATATCTACTTCGGATATGTTTTCCTTCCTTGATTTTGAAACCAAAGTTTTCAAAAATTTCGCGGGTCATAACAATGGCTTCTTCGGTATCAATAACTCCCGCAGGAGCTATTAATCCGATGGTATCTCCTTTGCGCAATACTTGAGCTAGTAATTTCTTTTGATCTGCTTTTGTTTCAAAGAAATCTTCCTGTGCAAATGACAGTGCAGGTATTCCTGTTGCGACTAAGCCTAAGGATTTTAAAAATGTTCTTTTATCCATAGTCCTGGATGATCATGATTATCTGTTAAATAATAGACGTCTACCAGAGCCGTACTCGATCAAGCTCCCTTTGGAATAGGCTAATTGTCCTGATACAATGGTGTGCTCGATAGAAGATTTAAAGGTATGATCTTCAAATGGAGACCAGCCACATTTTGATAGTATATTTGATTTTGTAACCGTATAGGGTTTGTTTAAATCTACTAATACTAAATCTGCCCAATATCCTTCACGAATAAATCCACGTTCTTCAATCTGGAAGCAAATTGCTGTATTGTGTGCTGACTTTTGAACGATCTGCTCTAAAGTGATCTTGCCCTCATGGTACATGTCCAATAAAGCTTGTAATGCATGCTGTACCAATGGCCCTCCAGATGGTGCGGCGCTATAAGCTTGTGTCTTTTCAGCAATGGTATGTGGGGCATGATCGGTAGCAATTACATCGATATGTCCATCCAATACCGCTTTTACAATGGCATCTCTATCATCTGCTGTTTTAACAGCTGGATTCCATTTGATAAAATTACCTTTTGTCTTGTAATCGACGTCGGAGAACCACATATGGTGAATACATGCTTCAGCTGTAATTAATTTTTCTGCCAATGGAATGTCATTTCTGAATAGTCCGATTTCTTTAGCAGTAGAGATGTGCAGAATATGTAAGCGGGTATTGTTCTTTTTTGCTAATTCTACAGCTTTGGAGGATGAGATGTAGCAAGCTTCTGCCGAACGAATAAGGGGATGCATATCTATTGTCAATCCTGCTTCGCCATATTTCTCTTTATATATAGCAAGGTTTTCCTGGATAGTGGCTTCATCTTCGCAGTGTGTGGCTACTAATGTGGGCGAGTTGGCAAATATCTGTTCCAATGCACGCTCATTGTCTACCAACATATTACCTGTTGATGATCCCATGAATACTTTGACACCACAGACATCACGAGGGTTTGTTTTGAGTACTTCTTCCAGATTATCATTTGCCGCACCCATAAAAAATGAGTAATTGGCTAAAGCATTTTGAGATGCGATATCGTACTTATCTTGTAACAAAGATTGTGTTAAAGTATTGGGTACTGTATTGGGCATTTCCATAAATGATGTTGTACCTCCAGCTACTGCGGCACGGCTTTCATGCCAGATATCAGCTTTGTGCGTCAATCCTGGTTCGCGAAAGTGTACTTGATCGTCAATTAATCCGGGTAAAAGGTGTAATCCTTCGGCGTTAATCTCTCTATCGGCAGGGTGGTTAATCTCTGCGGCGATCATCTCGATACGGCCATTACTGATATAAACATCTGAAGTGGTAATTTTCCCTTCATTAACGATTTGTGCAGATTTTATAAGTATTGTTGACATGGATGATGGTAATGTTTAATATGATATACAAATATAAGCATTTGAATATTTACAGCCTAAAAATACACAATTGGATGCTTGCTTACATACTTTATGAGTTTGAAAATTTGGTCTTTTAAATCTGTTGCATTAAGCCTGCTTGTTTTATATTTAATTGGATGACTTAAAACTGAAGTTGATCAAGATGTTATCGATTATACCTCTACAAACAAAAAAGCAGTAATGGGATCCATTACTGCTTTTAATTATAATTATATCTTATCAATTAGGCAACATCAAATTTGTATCCAACACCTTTAACGGTGGTTACATAATCTTCACCAATTTTTTCTCTAAGCTTTCTGATGTGTACATCAATTGTTCTGTTGGTAACAACTACTGAATCTTCCCAAATACTTTTCAAAATTTGTTCTCTTGTAAAAACTTTATTTGGTTTTGATGCTAATAAGTACATCAATTCAAATTCTTTTTTTGCAAGTACAATTTTCTGTTCTCCACGGTACACTAAAAAAGAATCACGATCAATCACCAGATCCATAATCTCTAATCTGTCTTGTGATCGTGCTGCTTCTTCCGAAACATTTCTTCTTAGAATGGCATTGATACGGCTCATCAAAGCACGGGGCTTGATAGGCTTTGCAATATAATCGTCGGCTCCAACATGGAAACCTGCAATTTCAGAATACTCTTCACTTCTAGCCGTTAAAAATACCATAAATGTATTTTTAAACTCTGGCATAGCACGCATTAATCGGCAGGCTTCGATACCGTCCATCTTAGGCATCATAACATCCAAAATAATCAGATCTGGATTAATATCCTTTGCTACATTGATAGCTTCGTGACCATTCGAAGCAGTCGATACTTGATATCCTTCACGCTTAAGATTGTAAGCAATTAACTCTAGAATATCTTGCTCGTCATCAACTACTAATATTTTTTGCTTTGCAATGCTCATCTTTTTTTTTGCTAAATTATGAACAAAATGACAACAAAACATTAACGAAGTGTTATTAAATTGTTAAGTAACATTACGAAAGTTAATATTTAATTTGCGCTATTTTAAAGTTTTCTTTAAAAAATCTTCCAATTCTTTACCGCGTAGGTTTTTAGCAATGATCAAGCCTTCTGGATTTAAGACATAGGAGGCTGGTATCCCTGTGATTCGATACAGACCAACAACAACGGATCCCCATGCTTTTAAATCAGATGCCTGCGTCCATTGTAACTGATCATCTGCTATGGCACGCATCCATGGTCCCGGATTATCATCAAGAGATACTCCGAAAACGTCAAAACCTTTTCCTTTGTACTGATTATATAATTTGACAATATTCGGATTTTCTTGACGACATGGCATACACCATGACGCCCAAAAATCTAACAGCACATATTTTCCTTTGAAATCTGATAACTTGATGGATTTATTGTTAGGTGTGAACGATTCAAAGTCTGGAGCTGGTTGACCTACAGCCAACTT
>NZ_ASZT02000176.1:0-9160 GCF_001006065.1 Sphingobacterium sp. IITKGP-BTPF85 | reverse complement strand
TGTTGTTGATAACGTTCGGATCGGTATCCGCCCAAAGTCAAGGGAAGCAAAATTATGTGTTGCAGGGAACGGTTATTTCTGCTGTAGATAAGAAGCCATTACAGGCTGTATCCGTGCGTGTTGAAGCAGACAATGTGAAGACGTCGACCAAGAAAGATGGCTCTTTCAGTATTGCTGTAGTTCAGCGTACCGGCAAAGTGAAGTTCACCTCTGTCGGCTACAAAACCCTAGAGCTGGATTATACTGTAGACTCATCATTGCATGTGCAACTAAGTACTTTCGAAAATCAACTTGACGAGGTAGAAGTGGTGTCTACAGGATACCAGAAAATACCAAAAGAAAGAGCGACCGGAAGTTTTGTGACCATCGATCGGGAACTCTTGGATAGACGCGTATCCACCAATATCATCGATAGATTAGAGGGCGTTACAAGTGGTCTGGTATTTAATAAGAGTATCCAGCCTGGGGAAAATGAATCTCCGCTCAGTATTCGTGGGCGAAGTACGCTGTTCGGGAATACCAAGCCACTGATTGTCTTAGATAATTTCCCTTATGAAGGGGATATTGATAATATCGATCCAAATAGCATCGCGAGTATCACTGTACTGAAAGACGCTGCTGCCTCTAGTATCTGGGGAGCCAGATCAGGGAATGGTGTCATTGTGCTCACTACTAAGCAAGGTAATGCTAATCGCCCCCCGACCATAAACTTTTCTACTTCGGTCAATATTGGAGCAAAACCTGATCTGTATTATTATCCGAGGATGAGCAATACGGATTACATCGAAGTGGAGCGTCAGCTTTTTAATAAAGGGCTTTTTAACGGTAGAATCAACAGTAATCCGCGACGACCGCTGTCGGATGCTGTAGAACTGTTTTTAAAGGAACGAAATGGCGAATTATCCGCTACAGAAACGCAGGCAGCATTAGAGCGTTTGGCCAGCCATGATGTGCGTAAAGATCTAAATCGATATTTTTATCGGCCAAGTGTCAATCAGCGCTACGGAGTGGATATCTCTGGTGGCGCTAAGCGTATTCGTTACTATTTTAGTGTGGGGTATGACCATAACCAGGAAAACCGGATACGTAACGGTATGGAACGTGTCACCGTTACTAATCGCAATCATTATACCTTGATTGAGAATAAGCTGGAACTCAGTTCCACGATTGCACTGAGCACGCGCAAGACCGATAGGAGCAGCAATGCTGAATCGGCACTCTCTGCTTGGCCTTATCTGTATGCTAGATTGGCTGATGAATCAGGAAATGCCCTGCCCATTCCTGTTACCCACAGCTTTTCCTATACAGATACGGCAGGACAGGGCATGTTGGACGATTGGCTTTTTCGGCCTTTGGACGAGCTGAACTTGAGAAGCAATACAATTAACTTGGTCGACTATCGGATCGGGTCGACTTTGAAATATAGCCCGATGAAAGGTCTTAGCACAACTTTGCTGTACCAATACTATAGTGGCAATGAACGAACTGAGAAGTTTAATGATGCGCAGAGCTATTTTGTAAGGGATATGGTCAATCAGTTTACTATGTTGGATCTAGCTGGTGGTCAGGTACTGAAGCATGCTGTCCCGAAGGGTGCTATCTTGGATCGTAATTCGGATCGATATGTGTCGCACAATGTGCGGGTATTGGCAGAGTACCAGCTCCGTCGGGATAAATCTGATCTGGTAGTATTAGTAGGAGCAGAGGTGTCGGATTTTGCGACCCAGACGGATGGCTCACGATTGTATGGCTATGATGAACGGAATGCGACGAGCCTCGCTGTAGATCTGGTAAATACGTACCCAACATTGCCCACTGGTAGCGAACTCAATATTCAAAATCTTGCTGAGCATAGTTTTGCTTCAGACCGGTATGTGTCTTACTTTGGTAATTTTTCATATACGTACGATGGAAGGTACACGTTGAGTGGAAGTGCCCGGAAGGATGCTTCTAATTTATTTGGTGTTAATGCGAATCAGCGGAGCGTACCACTTTGGTCTACCGGTCTGTTGTGGGATATCGGCAAGGAATCATTTTATGGTATTGATGCATTGCGAGCCTGAAGTTGCGGGCTACCTACGGCTATAATGGCAATGTAGATAAGAGCGTATCGGCCTATACTACAGCTAGAGTTGGGCCTATGGCCAACCGATATGGAGCGAATTATTTCACGGTTCAAAATCCTCCCAATGCTGATCTGCGCTGGGAGCAGATCGGCATGCTCAATATTGGACTGGACTTTGGAATTCGCAATCAACGTCTGTCTGGCAGTGTGGAGTATTTTCTAAAAAAAGGAAAAGATCTGATGGGGAACAGACCTTTACCACCAAGTGCGGGCATTACTCAGTTCAAAGGTAATAATGCCAATCTGAGCACTTATGGGCTGGATGTGCAGCTCAATAGTATAAATAGCACTGGAATCTTGCGGTGGAATACCAATGCTTTATTGAGCTTGGCCAAAGATCGGGTGACGAAATATTTAGGAAGACCGCCGAGTCCAGCTTCATATGTGCAGAATAATTTTTCATATCCTTACCAGGGGAAACCTTACAATTCCATATTTGCGCTAAAATGGGCCGGACTTGATCCACAAACGGGTGCACCCGTGGGTATAAAGATGATGAGATTTCCATGGACTATACTCGTCTTGTAGGAGTGACCGATGAAAGTGAGATTATATATTCTGGAAGGGGAAGGGCTGGTGTATTCGGTGCATTACGCAATACCTTCGAGTATTGCGGAGTGGAGCTTTCCTTTAATGTCACCTATAAGCTCGGCTTTTACTTTAAGGCCCCTTCGTTATCTTATCGTACGTTGCTTATCGAAGCTGGTGGAACTCCTTTACAACTAGGATATGAACGGCGCTGGCAACAGCCTGGGGATGAGAGTCGTACCCATGTTCCTGCATTCTATTATCCTGTAAACAATAACCGTGAGGTTTTTATAGCCATGCTGAAGTGCATGTGCAACGTGGTGATCATATTCGCTTGCAGGATGTGCAGGCTTCTTACAGAATAAAAGCAAAGGGTAATTCTTGGTTAGGAGAGATGAAAGTATTTGCTTATGCGAATAATCTTGGTGTGCTATGGAAAGCTAGTGATACCGTACTGGATCCAGACTTCCTCAGAGAAACACCGCCACCATTCTCATTGGCATTAGGGTTAAGTATTGGATTTAATTAGTTAAAAAGATGGAAAATAGATTTAGATACAGCTGTTTAATAGCACTGGTTGTGTTGGGTGTGATGCATGCGTCTTGTACCAAGACTTTTGGACAAAAAAACAAATTCCAGTATTGTGGTACCCACACGTTTGGAAGAGCTAAGGGGACTGTTGGATAATGAAGGAGTTGTATTTGAGACGCCCTTATTGGGAACACAGTCATCTGATGAATATTATTTTAAATATGAAGACTGGTTGGCTATGAACCCGAAAGAACGTAATGCTTATATCTGGGCAAAGGATGTTTATGAAGGACAGGCTTTTGCGATTAAAGATTGGGATGTACCTTACCAGCAGATATTCTATGCCAACATCGTTCTCGAAGCCTTTAGGGTAGGCACTGTAGATTCATTGTCCGATGAAGCCCGCTCAATAATGGGGAATGCTTATTTCTTGAGAGGAAGGGCACTGTTCAATCTTGCCGAGGTTTTTGCCATGCCATATGACAAAGCAACGGCGACAAATTTACAGGGGATACCTTTTAAAAGTAGTCCGGAGGTTGGTATCCCTGCCAAAAGAGGTTCGCTAGCGGAGACTTATGTCCAAATTATGGCAGATATGAAAAGTGCAATGAACCTGCTCAGGGATAAAAGTTTTTTAGAGAATAAATTGCGCGTGAACAAGTTAACGGTATGGAGTTATCTGGCAAGGTTCTCCCTGTCGATGCGCGATTATCAAGGTGCGCTGCATTATGCAGATAGTGCATTGGCTACTTATGATCACCTGATTGATTATAATGGGATAAGTCCTACACAGATCAATCCTTTTCCTGCTAACAATCCAGAGACGATTTTGCAAAGTAGGATGATATCGGGGATTTCACATATTTCCACTACGTCTGGAACATTACATGTGGATTCAAACCTATATGCTTCTTACGACATAAATGATTTAAGAAAGATACTATGGTTTCAGAATGTCAGTGGACGCATTCGCATGAACCGATCATATGCTGGACTTGTACAGTTCTTTAGTGGAATGACGACCTCGGAACTATTGTTGGTCCGAGCAGAGTGTAGAGCTAGGTTGAATCAGTCAATAGGAGCTTTGGAGGATTTGAATAAACTACTTGTAAAGCGTTATAAATCTGGGACATTCAATCCGATTACCTTTTCAGATCCTGCTGTACTGTTGGACAAGATTCTTTTGGAAAGGAGAAAAGAGCTGATATTAAGGGGGCTACGCTGGAGTGATATTCGGAGATTAAATCTAGAAGGACGTGGAATCGTATTGACACGAAAACTTAAAGATGACCGTTACGAACTTAAACCAGACGACCCCAGGTATGCCCTTCCGATTCCTGATGCCGAGATCGAATTGTCTGGTATGGAGCAAAATAAACGCTAATAAATAACTAACACAATCAGTAATGAAAAATTCAACAATATATAAGAGGCGATTGTATCTCTTATTTTTATAATACATCTATTTGGATACCTGTCTCCTTTGCTTGCTGCCCAGTATGTGGAGGGTGATCACTTTAAAATCAGTGGACGAATTCATATTGAAGATTGCGACAGTGTACAGCTCCAATTGCACACCTATTATCTTCCTTTATCGATCAACTCTTTCCAAAAGATTGTTGTTCCGGTTATTGACGGTCTATTCGAATATGAAAGTGATATTCCGATCAATGCTAACCGTCCTTTCAATCTGGGGATATATCTGTATGTGAAAGATCGTACAATGGGACTTTTAGAGGTTAGAAATCTGTTTTTAGCATTACCGAATGACCAAATAACGCTTGATGTAGGAAAATCTGGTGTAACGTTTTCTGGGCAGGGCTCTGAGAAATACAATGTGAGGTGGGCATTAGATCGTTTCGTTTTGAAAACCTTGTTTAAGGGAACTATAAAGGAAGTACTGGGTGGAGAGGATGGCTCTGGAAAACTGGCTATTTTAGAGGCGCAACATGACTCCCTATATCAGGAAAAACTTTACTACATCGAAATGCATAAAGATAGATTAACACCTGCAGAATATCGGATGCTGAAGTATGACGCTCTGGGTATTCGACAGCGTATGTTGCTCAGGACTATCTCAATACTTGCTACGACCTTAGGGGCAAAAGATAGTTTATTGAAAGCACATTATATTGCTCACTTTCAAAAAATGTACCATGATTTTGAACCGGACACAGTAGATTCGGAACTAAAAGCCTATGCACAGAATTTCGCTGAATATCAATTTGATGTCATTCATCTCCAACATGCCTTGAGTCGGGGAGGAGGTCATAATTTTTACTTTGGTAATGAAAGTGAGGTATATCATTATATCAGGGAAAACTATAGTGGACTGTTAAGAGATAAGATGCTGGTGATGACTGTACAACGATATAGTGCCATGGATCATGATAGTGAATTGTTAAAGGAAGCGTGTAAGGATGTAGAAGATGATTATTTCAATCGTCTGGTATGCCTTAGTTTATATCGTGGAGGTATTGGAGCCAAAATTCCAGCATTTGAACTGATCAATACTGCTGGAACAGTTCAAACTTTTGTTCCTGAAAAAGGAAAAATAACTTTAATAGATTTTTGGTATACGGGCTGTGGTGCATGTGCTCTGCTATCTAGTCACCTGCATTCCTATTTAGATTCAATGCAGAACGTGTCCGATTTTCGACTGGTTTCAATATCAATAGATAAAAATAGAATGAAATGGATAAACAGTATAGAAAGTGGTAAATACACGCATCCTTCAGCACTAAATTTTTATACAAATGGATTGGGATCTAGGCATCCCATGACGATGTATTTTAATATTATTGGATATCCTAGATTTCTATTGATTGATAGGGAAGGAAATATCCTTTCATCATATGTTTATCCAACGCTTCAGAATATATCTGGATTAGTTAATAAAGCATTAAGAGGTATTTAATCACATAAGGCGGTATTCCTTGAATACGCCTTATGTTTCGAATTTGGAAAATAGTGACTTAGAGTGGTTGATACTCTCCTCGTTCTGGTGAAGCATCAGTTAACCCTCTATCATGAAAATAACAGGCGGTTAGCTCAGTTTCACTGCATGTCCATGCTCCAGGTGTACCTGCGGGCGCATCTTTCAATGCTAGATCTACCGGAATTGGATTAGGTGTTCCATTGTCAATGAAAACTGTTGGTGCTTTTGTTGTCTGTCCTGCTGCAATGGCACTCCCAATTGCAACAACCATAGCTAAGGCAGCTACTACCGTTTTGAATGTACGCATAGGCGTATAATTAAGTTAATTGTTCTCTCCATTTATTTTATCAGGCTGTCGAGATTGACCTGTATTGGAAATATTAAGTATTCTATTGTTGAGCTTTTTGTACATGTTGTCTACCAGAGGATAGATTACGATCATCGGTTTATCCTCCTGCGAACGCATTAGGTATAATGCTGTCAAACCTATTGCGATAAAGCTCACGTTAAGGAAAAGTTGCTGTTTCCAGGAGAGATCAAACAACCCTGCGCATGAACAAGGATATCCTGTGCCAAATACATTGTTTAAAATGAGTATGATGTATACACCTAAGATGACCAATAAACCTATACCGATGGATAGTGCTATCTTTCGCTGTTTGCCAAATGCAAGCCATAATGCGATAATGCCCATTGTGGTGGGTAGCCCGTAGGCTACTGGTGCAGCAAGCCAGTCCCAAAAGGGCATACGCTCCATCTGGCCTAAAAATTTGGGCATCTCACTCCATTTGTTGATGGCTGTAAACAGGAATGCTAAAATATAGATCCCCGAAATTGTGTCAATGATGTATGTTCTTGTTTTCATGTCTGCTATATTTTTCCTGTTTACCAATAACCCGTTAAGTTACTGCAGTTCGATTTCATGTCGCTTTTTTTACGCAACTATTTATTAATCAGTTATTTATATTTTATTATTTGGTTTTTGTTCCTTATCTTTGTTTTACCCGTTTATAAATTTATTGTCTTCTATATATAACTATCCCAACTAAGGGAAATGTACTGTATGTATTTTCAAGTAGTTGTTAAATACTTGATTGTCAAGTATTTTATTTTTATTAAAAAGTTTGGGATAGTAGAGGAATGGACATAAAACCTAAGACATGGTAAATGAAGCATTTAGAATATTAATTGATGATCCGGATCTGGGACTTCGGCTTATCATGGAGCTACATGGCCCTGAGTTGGTGAAGCAGATAAGCCGTTGCATCCAGAATGATGATGAATTGGTAAAAGATGTTTATCAACTTACCTGATCGGGATATGGACGGATCATAAAAAGATAGGGGAATTGGAAGATCCTTTTGCATGGATAATGGTCATTGCCCGAAATACGGCACTTAGTACGCTTCGGTCCGAAAGAATACGACTAAAAGAACCGATTGAAGATCATGAAAACCTACGCAGTTCTGAACAGGCCGATACGGATCTGGTCTATAAAGAGACGCTCGATGAACTGCTGCAGCATGTAAAACAGCTTACACCACGGGAAGAAGAAATTTTTATAGCCTCTAAAGTGGACGGAATGGATAATAAGGAGTTGGAAAAAGTCCATAACCTCACGCCTCAACACGTCAGGAACTTGATAAGTTCTGCAAATAGGAAGATCAGGAAGCTACTAAAGCGCTGGTCGTAACAGTTAATGGAGTTATTCATACAATAGAACAATACACAATGGGACACACAGATATCAATATAAAAGAGTTAATCAAACAGCAGTTATTGGAACAGCTAACTGCGGAGGAAGAGAAGTTGTTGGAGTGTGAGAAGATTCGGTATACTGAAGATGAATATGAGCTTATGGTTATTGAGGTGTTGCGGGGACTGGGCGGACAACTGCCCAAAGGTATTCTGCAGGATTGGCAACCAGATGTTGATGCGATCATCGAAAAAGCGAAAGCCTTAAAAGCCGAAAAGGAAAAAGTGGTTAAAGTACAAAAGGAAGAAAAAATTTACTTGGCTGTTTCCGTGGCTGCACTCTTATTTTTTGGACTCGCTACGCTAATTTATTTTGCTTTAAGGCAGGAGGTTACGTATGTTCTTCCAGCTGGAAACAACAGTCTGCACTTTGCTAATGATGGAGATATTCCTTCTGAGGAGTCTTCCTGTATGCTTCTTGTCGGTAAGTCGACCTGGATTAAAGTTTACCCTGATCATGTCGGCAGAATCAAGCAGGTAGGGGATTTATTGATCAGCAGGACAAAAGAAGGGGTGTTGAAAATTGAGAGAACGGCGGGGAATCATGAAACGCCAACGATCGCAAATCTGGAGATCTACACGGAAGCGAGACAGCAATGTGTACTGGAGACTGAAGATGGTACGCGTATCAGGATGAATGCACAGACCTGGGTGCGTTACCCGATAAAGAAAAGGGATATAGCTTATATTGATTTGATAGGTGAGGCTTATGTTTCAACCAGTGAAAAAACATTTATTGTTAGTACTGTGAAAGGTAAAGTGACTTCGACTTCGAGTGACTTTGTGATTAAATCGGTAAAAGAATCAACCAAGATCGTACTTAATAATGGAAAGTTAGATCTATACGCGTATAATCTTAAGAAAAGTAAGAGACTGCATAGTCCTCGCGATCTTGGGGTCCTGATGGCCGACTGGTTGGATAAATCCAGTGTGCCTAAAGACACGCTATTCCGTATGGAGGATATGAATTTTGAAATGGCAAAAATGTGGACCCGTAAAGTCCGCATGTATGAAAATATTCCATTGCGTGCTTTTGTTGAAGAAATGAGCCGCTGGGAAGGATTTACAATCAAGCAATGGGACTGTCTTCCGAAGAATAAGTTTATCACAACATCTGTACATTATCAGAGTGCTAAAGAAGAGGTTTATAGTGCTATCAAAGATGCAGGTGTGCTTTTATACGAAGAAAATGGAATGCTCAGTTTCTGCCCAGATGATAAAAAGAATAAGATCGCAATGACTGAAAGGAGGAAACATAATGAGTAATTATAAACATTTTGTAG